>CALLYQ010000257.1 GCA_937858875.1 uncultured Lautropia sp.
CGCGATGCAGTTCGATGTGCGCTGAACGCCGCGCTGCGCTACGCTTGCGGCTTTAGCTCGTCAGACAACGAGGAGGAGACAGATGGCAGGTCGGCTGCAGGGCAAGCACGCGTTCGTGACCGCGGCGGCGCAGGGCATGGGGCGCGCGGCGGCCCTCGCGATGGCGCGCGAAGGCGCCCGTGTCGTCGCTACCGACTTGCGAGAGGATCTGCTCGCCTCGCTGGCCGAAGAAGCGCGCGCCGGCGGTTTCGAGATCGTCACGGGGCGCCTCGACGTGACCGACGATGCCGCGGTCGCCGACACGATCGGCGCGCTGCCGCCGCTCGACGTGCTGTTCAACTGCGCGGGCTATGTGCATCAGGGCTCGATCCTCGAATGCGAGGACCGCGACTGGGACGCGAGCTTCGCGATCAACGTGCGCTCGATGTACAAGACGATCCGCGCGGCCTTGCCGAAGATGCTCGACAAGGGCAGCGGCTCGATCATCAACATGGCCTCGGTCTGCTCGTCGCTGCGCGGCTTGCCGAACCGTTTCGCCTACGGCGCCTCGAAGGCCGCGGTCGTCGGGCTGACCAAGCAGGTCGCGGCCGACTTCGTGACGCGCGGCATCCGCTGCAACTGCATCGCGCCGGGCACCGTCGATACGCCGAGCCTGCACGAACGGATGCGCCAGCTCGGCGACATCGACGAAGCCCGCAGGATGTTCGTCGGGCGCCAGCCAATGGGCCGGCTGGCCACCGCCGACGAGATCGTGCCGATCGTCGTCTACCTCGCCAGCGACGAAAGCGCCTTCGCCACCGGGCAATGCATCAGCATCGACGGCGGCATGACGATCTGAATCCCGTTTCGACAGACGCTGTCCATCGTTTTCTTTCCACCTGGAGCACTCATGAAACTCGTTCGTTACGGCCGGCCCGGCAAGGAAAAACCCGGATTGATCGACGCCGATGGCACGCTGCGCGACCTGTCGGAGGTGATCCCCGACATCGGCCCCGACCAGCTTTCTCCGAAGTCGCTGGCCCGGCTCGCGAAGATCAAGCCGGCGAAGCTGCCGGCGGTGCGCGGCAGGCCGCGGCTCGGCGTGCCGCTGACCGGCGCGAGCAAGTTCGTCGCTATCGGGCTGAACTATTCGGATCACGCGGCCGAGACCGGCTCGCCGGTGCCGAAGGAGCCGATCATCTTCCACAAGACGCTGAGCTCGCTGTCCGGCCCGAACGACGACGTGATGCTGCCGAAGGGCTCGACCAGGACCGACTGGGAAGTCGAACTCGGCATCGTCATCGGCACGCGCGTCCGTGCGGTGCCCAAGCGAGGCGCGCTCGACTACGTGGCCGGCTACGTGCTCGTCAACGACGTGTCGGAGCGCGAATACCAGCTCGAGCGCGGCGGCACCTGGACCAAGGGCAAGGGCTGCGACACCTTCGGTCCGGTCGGACCGTGGATCCTGACCGCAGACGAAGTCGCCAATCCGCAGAACCTCGACATGTGGCTCGACGTCAACGACGAGCCGCGCCAGCGCGGCAACACGAAGACGATGATCTTCAACTGCGCGCACCTGGTGTCCTACGTGAGCCAGTTCATGACGCTGAACCCCGGCGACATCATCACGACCGGCACGCCGCCGGGCGTGGGCATGGGGATGAAGCCGCCGCAGTTCCTGCGCGCCGGCGACGTCGTCACGCTCGGCATCGACGGGCTCGGCGAGCAGCGCCAGCAGATCGTCAAGTTCAGGGCCTGAACGGGAGGCGTCCACGCATGAACCGCATCGACCTCGAAGGTCGCGTCGCCGTCGTCACCGGCGGCGCGTCGGGCATCGGCACGGCGATCGCACAGCGCTACGCGGCCAGCGGGGCACGCGTGGCCATCTGGGACCTCGACGGCGCGGCGGCGCAGGCGACCGCCGCGGCGCTGCCGGCCGTCGCCGCCGGCGCGCATGCCGGCTTCGCGCTCGACGTCGCCGACGAGGCGGCCGTCGACGCGGCGACCAGGGACACGATCGCCGCAATGCAGCGCATCGACATCCTGTGCTGCAGTGCCGGCATCACCGGCCCCAATGTCGCGACCTGCGACTACCCGGTCGCCGACTGGAAGAAGGTGTTCGACGTCAACGTGCACGGCGTGTTCCTGTGCAATCGCGCGGTCGTGCGCGAGATGCTGAAGAACGACTACGGCCGCGTCGTGAACATCGCGTCGATCGCCGGCAAGGACGGCAACCCGAATGCAGCGGCCTACAGCGCGTCGAAGGCGGCCGTCATCGGGCTGACGAAGTCGCTGGGCAAGGAGACCGCGCGCAGCGGCGTTCGCGTCAACTGCGTGACGCCGGCGGCGGTGCGCACGCCGATCTTCGAGCAGATGACGCAGCAGCACATCGACTTCATGCTGTCGAAGATCCCGATGGGCCGCTTCGGCGGCGTCGACGAGATCGCTGCGATGATCGCCTGGCTGTCGAGCGAGGAGTGCTCGTTTTCCACCGGTGCGGTCTTCGACCTGTCCGGCGGTCGTGCCGTCTACTGAAGTGAAAAGGATTCCGCCGCTGCCGATATCGGGCAGGGATCGGCCGGCGGGGCCGAATCCGGCCCCACGCCTTTGCTCTCCTCACGCGGTGGTGCAGCGATGAATACAGTGAACGGATCGATGCAGACCGGCAGGCACGCGCGCTTCGACGCGGGCGACCTGACCGCTTTCGCCGAAGCGCTGTTGACCGCGGCCGGACTCGAGGCCGACAAGGCGCGCGACGTGGCCGAGGTTCTGGTCGAAGGTGACCTGCTCGGCCACGACACGCACGGTCTCGGGCTGCTGCCCGGTTACCTGGGCGAACTGGGCAA
>CALLYQ010000258.1 GCA_937858875.1 uncultured Lautropia sp.
TCGACCCGGCCTGGATCGGCAAGAAGCTGCGTGGCCTGAAGGACCTGCCCGAGGACGGCATCGAAGGGCCCGGCGATGCGGCGTCCGATGGCCTGTCGATGAAGCCGCTGTTCGAGGCGATCCTGCGCCACGTACCGGCTCGCGACGACGATCGCGACGGGCCGCTGCAGTTCCAGATCTCGGCGCTCGACTACTCGAGCTACGTCGGCAAGATCGGCATCGGCCGCATCGCCCGCGGCCGCGTTCGCGCCGGCCAGCAGGTCACCGTGCTGTACGGCGATCCGGGTTCGACCGGCGTCGCGCCGATCAATGCGAAGGTCAACCAGGTGCTGCGCTTCCAGGGGCTCGAGCGGGTCGTCGTCGACGAGGCGGAGGCCGGCGACATCATCGCGATCAACGGCATCGAGCAGCTGGAAATCGGTTCCACCGTCTGCGACCCGGCGCAGCTCGAAGCCTTTCCGGTACTGAGCATCGACGAGCCGACGATGTCGATGGAATTCCTGGTCAACACCTCGCCGATGGCCGGTCGCGAAGGCAAGTACGTGACGAGCCGGCAGATCCGCGAGCGACTCGAGCGCGAACTGAAAGCCAACGTCGCGCTGCGTGTCGAGTTCACCGCCGACTCCGATACCTTCGTCGTTTCAGGACGAGGCGAGCTGCACCTGACGATCCTGCTCGAGAACATGCGACGCGAGGGCTACGAAATGGCCGTGTCGCGTCCGAAGCCGAAGATTCGCGTCGTCGACGGCGAGCGCCAGGAGCCCTACGAGCTCCTGACGATGGATCTCGAGGAGGCGCACCAGGGCGGCATCATGGAATTGCTCGGCCGGCGCAAGGGCGAGCTGCAGAACATGGAGTCCGACGGCAAGGGCCGCGTGCGCCTCGAGTACAGGGTGCCGGCTCGCGGGCTGATTGGATTCCACAACGAATTCCTGAACATGACCCGGGGCACCGGTGTCGTCAGCCACGTGTTCGACGCCTACGACGAGTGGGCCGGCGAAATCGAGGATCGGCGCAACGGCGTGCTGATCTCGCAGGACGACGGCGAAGCGGTCGCCTACGCGCTGTGGAAGCTGCAGGATCGCGGCCGGATGTTCGTCAAGCCCGGCGACCCGCTGTATGAAGGGATGATCATCGGTATCCATACGCGCGACAACGACCTGGTCGTCAATCCGGTGCGCGAGAAGAAGCTGACCAACGTCCGGGCGTCGGGCAAGGACGAGGCCGTTGCGCTGACGCCGCCGATCCAGCTCACGCTCGAGAAGGCCGTCGAGTTCATTGCCGACGACGAGCTCGTGGAGCTCACGCCGAAGAGCATCAGGCTGCGCAAGCGTTACCTGAAGGAGCACGAACGCAAGCGCGCCGCACGCCAGTCCGACGCCGCGTGAGACTGCCGCAGAAGCGGTACAAGTGCCGCCCCCGGCCCTTGCGCTCATGTTAGTGTCAGCGCGAAATGAACAAAGAAACGTCACGTGCGCGTCGACCTGCCAGAGCGCCCCGCGTCAAGCGCGCAGTCGTGCCGCGGCGCGCACCGGTCCGAGCGAGTCGTGGTCAAGCCAGCCGGTAAGACCGTCAACCTGGCGCTGCAGGGCGGTGGCTCGCACGGTGCCTTCACCTGGGGCGTGCTGGATCGCCTGCTCGAGGATGGCCGTCTCGAATTCGAAGGTCTGTCCGGCGCCAGCGCCGGAGCGATGAATGCCGTCGTGCTCGCGCAGGGCTGGATGGACGGCGGTCGCGATGGCGCGCGCGCGGCACTCGATCGCTTCTGGCGTTCGATCGGCGGCAGCGTCGGCACCTTCGGCACCGAGATGCTCGGCGCCTGGGCCGACCTTTTCGTCCGGGCGTTTTCGCCGTACCAGCTCAACCCGGCCAACCTGAATCCGCTGCGCGGCATCCTCAACACGCAGATCGACTTCGAGCGCGTCAGCACGGCCAGCCCGTTCCGGCTGTTCGTGTCGGCGACCAACGTGCGCAGCAGCCACGTCAGGATCTTCGACACGAAGGAACTGACGGTCGACGTGCTGCTCGCGTCTTCCTGCCTGCCCACCGTCTTTCATACGGTCGAGATCGACGGCGAGCAATACTGGGACGGTGGCTACCTGGCCGACCCGCCGCTGTACCCGTTCATCTACGAGTGCAAGGCCCGCGACCTGCTGATCGTGATGGTCAACCCGCTGGTACGCGACAAGTCGCCGCGCACGCCCAACGAGATCCTCGACCGGCTCAACGAGATCACGTTCAATGCGTCGCTCGTTTCCGAGATGCGCGCCATCGCCTTCGTGCAGAAACTGCTCGATGAGGGCTGGATCAAGGCGGCCTTCGAACCCAAGCTCAAGAACATGCTGGTGCACGCGGTGCGTGCCGACGGCATCATGTCCGGCCTGGGCTCCGAGACCAAGTTCACCACCGCAACGCCGTTCCTGCTCGACCTGCGCGACCGCGGTCGACAGGCAGCCGACGCCTGGTTGGAAACCAGCCTGAAGCACGTCGGCAGGCGCTCGTCGATCGACGTGCGCCGCACCTTCCTCGCGCAGTCGCCTTGAGCGCGCCGGGCGCGACAGAAATACAACAGTCTGCCGCCCGGCGGCATCTTGCCCTGCTTTCTGTTGTTGGCGCCGCAGTCGAGACGCGTCATGCTCTGCCCCTGTGGAGAAACGACTCGCAAAGCGCGAGCGGCGTGCGTTTTCGAAGCGAATCGGACATTCAAGGAACAGACAGGAGAATCGAGGATGGCAACTGCCAGCAAGGCTGCCAAGAAACCCGCTGCGAAGGCGCCGGCGAAGAAGGCCGCTGCGAAGGCACCGGCCGCGAAGGCGGCGGAGAAGCCGGCGCGCAAGCCCAACGCCGCGTTCATGAAGGCGATGACGCCCAGCCCCGAACTGGCTGCGATCGTCGGCGACAAGCCGCTGCCGCGCACCGAGGTCACGAAGAAGGTGTGGGAGTACATCAAGGCTGCGAACCTGCAGGACGCGAAAGACAAGCGCCTGATCAACGCCGACGACAAGCTGAAGAAGGTCTTCGGCACCTCGCAGGTGCACATGATGAAAATGTCCGGGCTGATCAGCAAGCATCTGTCCTGAACGTCGGCTGAGGCCGAGGAAGGCGGCTTCGGCCGCTTTCTTTCATTGCCGCAGCGACCGCTCAAGCTCGTGCAGCTTGCCAGTACGTCGGATTGCCGTAGGTGTTCTTCAGGTAGTCGATGAACATCCGGACGCGTAGCGGCAGGTGGCGGCGCTGCGGAAATACCGCGTGGATCGCGTTGTCTGGCGCGGCGAATTCGTCGAGTACCGTCACGAGTCGACCCGCCGCCAGATCCTCGCCGACCTCCCACATCGATCGCCAGGCCAGCCCGCGGCCGGCCAATGCCCAGTCACGAAGCACGGCGCCGTCGTTGCATTCGAGCGCGCCCGAGACGCGCATCGACACCGGCCGGCCGTCGACCATGAATTGCCAGCCGCGCGCCTGGTTGCCGTAGGTGCCGAAGGTCAGGCACTGATGCTGCGCGAGCTCGGCCGGCTTGTTGGGCGCGCCGTGCCGTGAAAGATAGTCGGGGCTGCAGACCACGACCCGGTGGTTGTCGGCGAGCTTCAGACCGACCAGGCTCGAGTCGTCGAGCGCGCCGATCCGGATCGCCACGTCGAATTTTTCGGCGATGAGGTCCACGACCCGCGTG
>CALLYQ010000259.1 GCA_937858875.1 uncultured Lautropia sp.
CCCGACGAACCGTTGCTCCTGGCAGCATCGCGCCGCTCGCTGTCGCGCCCGGTCGACCCGTTGCGCGCACCACGGCCGTTGCGCTCCGCCCTTTCGCCACGCTCGGCCCGGCCGTCACGCAGCGGACGCTCGCGCACGACGGGGCCGACGTCGAGCGGCTCCGGCGGCAGCTTGCGCTTGATGAGCTTCTCGATCTCGCCCAGCAGGCGTTCGTCGTTGCCCGCCGTCATCAGCGACAAGGCCAGGCCGCTCGCGCCGGCGCGGCCGGTACGGCCGATCCGGTGCACGTAGTCCTCGGGACTGTACGGCAGGTCGTAGTTGATGACAGCCGGCAGTTCGGCGATATCGAGCCCGCGGGCGGCGACGTCGGTCGCGACCAGCACGCTGACCGTGCCGCTCTTGAAGGCCTCCAGCGTCGCCAGCCTTTCCTGTTGCGACTTGTCGCCATGGATCGCGCTGGCGTTCAGGCCGTCGCGCTCGAGCTGGCGCGCGAGCCGGCCGGCACCGATCTTCGTGTTCGTGAACACGATCACCTGGCCGATCTCGCGGTCGCGCACCAGCTTGGCGACCGCTGCCCGCTTGGAGTCGCTGTCGGCGACCTTGTAGACGGTCTGCTCGACGTTCTCCGCGGTGGCGTTGCGGCGTGCGACCTCGATCGAGATCGGCTCCTTCAGGAAGCTTTCGGCCAGCTTGCGAATCTCGTTCGAGAAGGTGGCCGAGAACATCAGGTTCTGCCGCCTGGCGGGCAACAGATTGATGATCCGCTGGATGTCGGGCATGAAGCCCATGTCGAGCATCCGGTCGGCTTCGTCGAGCACCAGCAGCTCGGTCTGCGCAAGCGAAACGGTGCGCTGGCCGACGTGGTCGAGCAGCCGGCCCGGCGTGGCGATCAGGATCTCGGCGCCCTGGCGCAATGCGGCAATCTGCGGCTTGATGTCGACGCCGCCGTAGACGACGGCGGGGCGCAGCCCCGAGTGCCGCGCATAGTCGCGCACGTTCACGAAGATCTGGTCCGCGAGTTCACGCGTGGGCGCAAGAATCAGCGCGCGCACCGGGTGGCGCGCCGGCGACGCACTGCTGTTCGCGTGCGGCATCAGCAACTGCAGGATCGGCAGTGCAAAGCCGGCCGTCTTGCCTGTACCGGTCTGCGCCGCGCCCATGACGTCGCGGCCTTGCAGCACCACCGGGATGGCTTGTGCCTGGATCGGCGTGGGTTCGCGATAACCGAGTTCGGTGACGGCACGAAGGATCGGCTCGGCCAGGCCGAAAGAGTCGAAAGTGGTAGTCAAGAGTTGGACAGACTTGCCGCATGATGCGGCAGCGGGTGAAAAGGGATCATTTTCCGCCTTTCCTGCTGCAACGCAACCGGAACTGTCGACACGAGCGTGGATTTGACCGGTTTCTCCGGAATCCGGGCAATACAGACCCCTTCGGCACCGCTTCGGTGTTGTGCATTGCACAAATTGCGAGATCCACATGCCTCGACGAATGCAGTTCCGAACGGCTTCGCCTGAATTGCAGCGGCTCCGGATCCTCGGCGAACCGAACAGCGCCACGGCATCACCCGGCCTCGCGCTGGCGGTGTCGGTGCTCGCCTGCGCCATGCTTGCGGGCTGTCAGTCGCTGCTGCCCAGCGGGCGCGACGATACGGTCGTCCAGTGGCGCAGTTTCGAAGAGGCGCGCGCGGCGATCGAAGCGATCGAACCGTTCCACACCACACGGGCCGAACTGTCTGCCCAAGGCATCGATCCGTACAAGAATTCGTCGGTGTCGCTGATGTCGTACCCCGACGTCGTCCAGCGCTTCGCCTCCGGCGCCTCGGTGCGGCCGGATCAGCTCGACCCCGGCATCCTGAACTGCCTGACCTCGGGCAAGCAGTGCACCGGTTATTCGATCGCCGTTCGCCACATGACGAGAAAGCGGGTCGGGAATTTCTGGGCCGACTCCTTCTCGTTCCGTCGCGAGACCGTCAGCACCGGCTACAACTTCACTGCCACGATCCTGTTCGTCGGCGAATACGCAGTGTTCGCCGTCTACGGCGGCCAGCCGATGCTGCGCGAGCGTTCGGTGCAGCGCAATCCGCTCGGGCCGCTGCAGGGCTGGGGAGACGCACTGCGGATTCGCTAGACCTTCGTCTTCCGAAGCGCAGGCCGATACGCTCATCCGATCGGCCGACGCGGATGGCGTCCCCTTGATAAAATATCCGGTTTCCCCGAGCAATCGGGAAGCGTACACAAGCGGGAATCGGATAGATGGCGAGCGGCTCAATCGCAGAAGAAGTACGGCGCAGACGCTCGTTTGCGATCATCTCGCACCCCGACGCCGGCAAGACCACGCTGACCGAGAAGCTGCTGCTGTTCTCCGGCGCGATCCAGATCGCCGGCACGGTGCGCGCGCGCAAGGCCAGCCGCTTCGCGACCTCCGACTGGATGGAGATCGAGAAGCAGCGCGGCATCTCGGTGGCCAGCTCGGTCATGCAGTTCGTCTACCGCGACTGCGTGATCAACCTGCTCGACACGCCGGGCCACCAGGACTTCTCGGAGGACACCTATCGCGTGCTGACCGCCGTCGACGCAGCCTTGATGGTCATCGACGGCGCGAACGGCATCGAACCGCAGACACGCCGGCTGCTGAAGATCTGCCGCGCGCGCGAGATCCCGATCATCACCTTCGTCAACAAGTTCGACCGGGAGGTGCGCGAGCCGCTCGACCTGCTCGACGAGCTCGAGCGCGAACGCGAGATGACGCCGATGCCGGCGACCAGGCCAATCGGCATGGGCAATCGCTTCCGCGGTGTTTTCGACCTGCGCCACGATCATGTGCGCGTTTTTCGGCCCGGGCAGGACCGCGTCGGCGACGACGAGCTGCTGTCGGTCTCGGACCCGGAGGCGATCGAACGCCTCGGCCCCGAGTGGCTGACCGCCGCGCAGGAAATCGAACTGCTGCAGGGCGCCTCCGATCCATTCGAGCCCGAAGCCTTCATCGCCTCGCAGCAGACGCCGGTGTTCTTCGGTTCTGCGATCAACAATTTCGGCGTGCGCGAGGTGCTCGACGCGGTGGTCGATTTCGTGCCCCCGCCGGGGCCGAAGCCCGCGGAGCAGCGCCTCGTGTCACCGACCGAGAGCTCGTTCAGCGGCGTCGTGTTCAAGGTGCAGGCCAACATGGAC
>CALLYQ010000260.1 GCA_937858875.1 uncultured Lautropia sp.
CGCGCTGAACCTCGACCTGCTGACGATCGACGCCTACTCGGCCGACTGGGGCGACTACAAGATCCGCCCCGAGCAGGTGGCCGTGCAGCGCGACGAGCTGACGCTGAAGGCGCTGTTCAATGAAGAGGCCGGTGCGGTCATCCAGGTGCGTGCCGCCGAGCGCGACGCGGTGATGGGCAGGCTGCGCGAATTCGGGTTGTCGGCGCACTCGCACGTGATCGGCAAGCCGCAGCAGAAAGACGAGATCGGCATCTTCCGCGATGGGCGCGGCATCTGGAGCGCGCCGCGGGCGCAGCTGCAGCGCAGCTGGACCGAGACGAGCTGGCGCATCGCCTCGCTGCGCGACAACGCCGATTGCGCGCAGCAGGAATACGACCGCCTGCTTCGCGACGAGGACCCGGGCCTGCACCTGCGGCTCGCATTCGACCCGGCCGAAGACGTCGCCGCGCCGTTCATCGGCACCGGTGCGCGGCCGCGCGTGGCCGTGCTGCGCGAGCAGGGTGTCAACAGCCACGTCGAGATGGCCGCCGCCTTCGATCGGGCCGGTTTCGACGCCTTCGACGTGCACATGACCGACCTGATCGAAGGCCGGCACGATCTTGGACAGTTTCGCGGCCTGGTCTCCTGCGGCGGGTTCTCCTACGGCGACGTGCTAGGCGCCGGCACCGGCTGGGCGCGCTCGATCCTGTTCAACCGGCGGCTGGCCGAAGCCTTCGCGAGCTTCTTCCAGCGCCCGGACACGTTCACGCTGGGCGTGTGCAACGGCTGCCAGATGATCTCGCAGCTCAAGTCGATCATTCCCGGCGCCGAGCACTGGCCGGTGTTCCTGCGCAATCGCTCCGAGCAGTACGAGGCGCGGCTGTCGCTGGTCGAGGTGCTCGAGTCGCCGTCGATCCTGTTCGCCGGCATGGCCGGCAGCCGGATGCCGATCGCGGTGGCGCACGGCGAAGGCCGGGCGTCGTTCCTGCGACCGGGCGACGCCGGGCATGCGCACGCAGCGCTGCGCTACGTCGATCACGACGGCAGCCCGGCCGACAGCTATCCGGCGAATCCGAACGGCTCGCACGACGCGCTGACCGGCTTCACCTCGGCCGACGGCCGCGCGACGATCCTGATGCCGCATCCGGAACGCGTGTTCCGGACGATCCAGATGAGCTGGCGCGATCCCTCGCAAGGCGAGGACTCGCCGTGGATGCGGATCTTCCGCAACGCGCGAGTCTGGGTCGGCTGAAACCTGCGGGCCGGTGCGGCCCAAGACCAAAAGATGCTTACCACCTCCAACATCACGATGCAGTTCGGGGCCAAGCCCCTGTTCGAGAACATCAGCGTTCGCTTCGGCGAAGGCAACCGCTACGGGCTGATCGGCGCCAACGGCTCCGGCAAGTCGACGCTGATGCAGATCCTTGGCGGCGACCTCGAACCCAGTGCCGGACAAGTCGTGCTCGACCCCGGCGTGCGGCTCGGCAAGCTGCGCCAGGATCAGTTCGCCTACGAAGACAATCGGGTGCTCGACGTCGTCATGATGGGCCACGTCGAGATGTGGGCCGCGATGAGCGAGCGCGACGCGATCTACGAGAACCCCGAGGCCAGCGAAGACGACTACATGCGCGCGGCCGAGCTCGAGGCGAAGTTCGCCGAATACGACGGCTATACGGCCGAGGCGCGCGCCGGCGAGCTGTTGCTGGGCCTGGACATCCCGGTCGACCAGCACCAGGGGCCGATGAGTGCGATCGCGCCGGGCTGGAAGCTTCGCGTGCTGCTGGCACAGGCGCTGTTCTCGAATCCCGACGTGCTGCTGCTCGACGAGCCGACGAACAACCTCGACATCGACACGATCCGCTGGCTCGAGAACGTGCTCAACGATCGCGACTCGACGATGATCGTGATCTCGCACGATCGGCACTTCCTGAACGCGATCTGCACGCACATGGCCGATCTCGACTATCGCGAGCTGCGCATCTATCCGGGCAACTACGACGACTACATGCTGGCGTCGGCGCAGGCACGCCAGCGCCAGGCCGCCGCCAACGCGCGTGCCAAGGAGCGGATCGGCGAGCTGCAGGAGTTCGTCCAGCGTTTCGCCGCGAACAAGGCCAAGGCGCGCCAGGCCACGTCGCGCCAGAAGCTGATCGCAAAGATCAAGTCCGAGGCGGTCGAGGTCAAGCCTTCATCGCGCCAGAACCCGTACATCCGCTTCGAGCAGGCGAAGAAGCTGCATCGGCTGGCCGTCGAAGGCGAGGATCTGGTGCATCGTTACGAGGCCGATGCGCCGAACGTGCTCGACCATTTCTCGGCCACGATCGAGGCGGGGGAGAAGGTCGCGATCGTCGGCGCCAACGGCGCCGGCAAGACGACGCTGCTGCGGGCGCTGCTGGCCAACCATCCGGGCGGGCTCGCCACGGTGTCGGGCAACGTCAAGTGGGCCGAGAATGCCGACGTCGGCTACATGGCGCAGGACGTCTATCCCGATCTGGATTCCGACGACACGCTGACCGACTGGATCAGCCGCTACACGCAACCGGGCGACGACGAGCAGACGATCCGTGGCGTGCTCGGCCGGCTGCTGTTTTCGGGCGATGACGTCGGCAAGGCGGTGCGCGTGCTGTCGGGCGGCGAAAAGCACCGGATGAGCTTCGGACGACTGATGCTCGGCCGGCACAATGTGCTGATGCTCGACGAACCGACGAACCACCTCGACATGGAATCGATCGAGTCGTTGCAGCTGGCGCTCGAGAAGTTCGAGGGCACGCTGTTCGTCGTCTCGCACGACCGCCAGTTCATCGACGCGCTGGCCACTCGCGTGTTCGTCGTGCACGGCAACGGCAAGATCACCGACTGGCGCGGCGGGTACGAGGAATACCTGGACAGCATCGGCGTGAGCTGATGTCCGCGGGGCCGGCCAGGCAACCGGCGTTGATGCCGTGCCTCGAGCCCGTGCTGATCGAGCGCGACGCGAGCTCGCGTCGCCGGCTGGTCGAACGAGGGTTGGTGCTCGACTTCGCTGCTTGTCGGAACCGATCGCGACGGCCGGACCCGGCCGCTTGCCCGAACTGCGGACGCACGGACCCGGCGAACGGATTCGCTACTACGGTGAAACCGGCGAACGCGAGCACAGCGTATTTGGCGTGACATTGACGCTGCCGCCGAGGTAGCGGCTTCAGAGCCACCCGGCACGCCTGAACCGCCGGTACAACAGCCCGCAGGCCAGCCCGATGACGGCCAATGACAGCGGGTATCCCCAGCCCCATCGCAGTTCGGGCATGTTCTCGAAGTTCATGCCCCAGATTCCGACCAGCGTCGTGGCGACTGCGAAGATCGCCGCCCAGGCGGCAAGCCGTTTGGTCGTTTCGGCTTCGTCGAGCATGACCATCGACAGGTCGACCTGGGTCGCCGTGCTGATCGTTTCGCGCAGGTTGTCGAGGCTGCCATTGACCCGGGCCAGGTGGTCGTAGACGTCGCGGAAATATTCGCGGCTGCCCGCGCAGACCGGCGGCACCCGCACGTGCACCAGCTTGCCCGCGGCCTCGAGGAGCGGGGCGACCGCGTGCTTGACCGTCGTGATCCGGCGCTTGAGTTCGTACAGGCGATGCAAGTTCGCCTTGCGCTCCGCGCCCGGCTCGAAGATTCGTGCCTCGATCGCGTCGAATTCGCCCTCGAGCTGTTCGAGGATCGGAAAATAGCGGTCGACGACTTCGTCCATCAGCGCATACAGAACGAAACCGGCACCGTCGCGAAGCAGGTGCGGCTCGTTTTCGGCGCGCCTGCGGACCTCGGTAAAGCCCTGGCGATTGTGATGGCGGATCGACAGCACGAAGTTCGGCGCCGCGAAGACGTCGAGCTCGCCGACCAGCAGGCGGTCGGTCGGGTCGAACTCGATCGTGTGCAGGACGCAGAACACGGTATCGCCGTATTCCTCGATCTTCGGCCGCTCGTGCCCGACCTGCGCGTCTTCGACGGCGAGTTCGTGCAGGCCGAACTCCCGCTGCATCATGGCGAGCTCGTCGTCGCTCGGCTCGCTGAGCGCGACCCAGACGAAGCAGTCGGGCTGCGCCAGGTATTCGCTGATCGATTCGACGTCGATCTGCGCGAGTTTGCTGCCGTTGCGATAGACCGAGCAGTTGATCAGCATGTCGGCAGCCGGGTTGTCATCGATACCCGCATTCTGACGACGAGGCAGGGGGCGCGGCTACTCCCCCGGTAGCAGCGGATCGAATGCATCCAGCCCCAACAGCGCAGCAACCTCGGCCATTCCGGCGTCATGAGTGACCAGGGCAACACCGGAGCCCAGCAGTGAACAAGTGGCCAGGTGGATCGCATCGAGCGACTTGACATGCGGCTCGATCGCCGCAGCGAAGCGGAGTACGCCGTCATCGATGCTGACCAGGTTGACGCGATCGAGCACCGGAAGCGCAAGCGTCGGGTCGAGACGCTCGCGACGCAATACCCGGATCAGCTCGAGGTGCAGAAGCGATGACGAATACGCCTCGTCGCCGGCCCGCTGCACGGTATCCAGCCAGTCGCGCGCCCGACGGTCGCCGCCCGGCAGCGTTGCGTGCAAGGCCACCGAGGCGTCGAGGTACCAGCGCATCAGCGGTCGCCGCGCGAGTCGGCGAACAACGCATCGATCTCCGCCGCGGTGTAGCGCGGCGTGCCAGTGTGAGCTGGCCATGCGCGGGGCTCGGCCTTGGCAGGAGTGATGCGACCCTCGGTGCGCAGCCGTGCAACCGGGTCGACATTGGCATCGACCGCCTCGATCCGCCAGCGCGCGATGCCGCGCTCGGTGATCAGTACCGGCTTGCCCACGCTGACCCCGGCCAGCACCTGGGCGGTCTGCTGGTTCAACTCACGCTTGCTGATGGCCCTCATGCGGGCAATGTACTACGATTGACAGACTTTTGGTGGCCAGCCCGATGCGGAACGAGCTTGCCTGGGCACAGCCTCCAACGAAGTTCCATCTCGATGCAGGCGCGATCAGGCCTCCACCTTTCAAGCCGTTTTACGCAGCCTCCTGGCCTCATGCGGGTTGGCGAGTTCTTCGAACTGAACCAGGTAGCCGGTGCAATGGCAGACCCGGCGCGGACATACGGGCGCGCATCACCCGGCCGTGCGTGGAGTCGGTCACGTAGAGATCCGTGCGCTGCTCGCCGCCGAAGGCCAGGTTGGTGATCGAGCTGCCTTCCGGCCCACGCAGCACTTCCACCGGCTCGGCTCGGGCATTCAGTACCCAGACATATCCCAGGCCCGGGTTGGCCACCAGCAAGCGGCCCTGCTGGTCGACGGCCAGGCCATCGGGGCCGCTCGGACCATGGGAAGTGAAGAACTGGTTCACCTTGGCCACGCTGCCGTCGAACATCAGCGGCACGCGCCAGACGCAGTTGCCGCGCGTGACGGCCAGGTACAGCACGCGTTCGTCGGGCGACAGTGCAACGCCGTTCGGGCTCGGCACATTGGCCAGCAGCAGGTCGAGCTGCCCGTTCGGGCGCAGCCGGTACAGCCGCCCCGACGGATCGTGCAGGCCGCTCTGGCCCTGATCGGTGAAGTAGAGATTGCCGGCAGCATCGAAGACCAGGTCGTTCACGCCCTTGAAGCGCTCGCTGTTGCGCCGCTCCAGATACGGCGTGACGCGGCCCGTGGCCAGGTCCAGCCGCATCAGGCCGTTTTTGTAGTCGGTGATCAGCAGCGTGCCGGCGTCGAGGAGCTTCATGCCGTTGGGTTCACCGTCGTACTCGGCCACCAGCGCCCACTCGCCCTGCGCATCGACGCGGAAGATGCGGCCCCAGGGGATGTCGGTCAGGTAGAGGTTGCCGGCGCCGTCGAAGACCGGACCTTCGAGGAACGAGTCGGCAACGCCGCCGCCGCGGTTGGCATCGGCCCATGCGCTGCGCTCGCGGCGCCGGAAGGCCTCGGGCACCGCGGAAAAGAGTTCCAGCTCGCGGACCTGGGGAGCTTGCAGCAGAAACATCTGATATGCCTTTTCCGGTTTCGAATGCCAGGCCAGCATTGTGCAGCGACTCGGGCCTGCGAGGCGCGGGCGCCGGCTCAGCACCTCGCGCCCTGCCCGCGCCAGCGCCCGCGTCATGGCGAGCCCGACCACGCCGGCGCCGCTCACGACGCAGTCAA
>CALLYQ010000261.1 GCA_937858875.1 uncultured Lautropia sp.
CCGACCAGTTGCTGCTCGCCGAGGTCTACCCGGCAGGCGAGCCGCCGATCGTCGCAGCCGACAGCCGTTCGCTGGCGCGTGCCATCCGCATCGGCGGGCGCGTCGAGCCGGTCTTCATCGAGGACATCGCCGCGATGCCGGAAACGATCCTCGGTCTCGCCCGCGACGGTGACGTCGTGCTCACGATGGGCGCCGGCACGATCGGCTCGGTGCCTGCGCTGCTCGAGGAGGTTGCCGGTGGGCGCTGAAGCGATGACGATCGATCCGCACGCGATGGGCAAGGTCGCCGTACTGTTCGGCGGCCGCTCGGCCGAACGCGAAGTCTCGCTGATGTCCGGCGCCGGCGTGCTCGAGGCGCTGCGCAGCCGCGGCGTCGACGCCCATGCCTTCGATCCGGCCGAGCGCGCGCTCGACGAGTTGTGCCGCGACGGCTTCGAGCGCGTGTTCATCGCGCTGCACGGCCGCTACGGCGAAGACGGCACCGTGCAGGGCGCGCTCGAACTGCTCGGGCTGCCGTACACCGGCAGCGGCGTCATGGCCTCGGCGATCGCGATGGACAAGGTCTTCACGAAGCGGATCTGGCTCACGCACGGGCTTCCGACGCCAGCCTTCGCCGCGGCCGCCAGCGCCGACGACGTGGCCGCCGCCGCGGCCCGCTTCGGGCTCCCGATGGCGGTCAAGCCCTCGCGCGAAGGCTCGACGATCGGCTTCACGAAGCTGACCGGGGCCGACCAGGCGGCGGTCGCCTGGGAAATCGCACGTCGGCACGACGACGAGGTGCTGTGCGAGGAGTTCGTCGCCGGCCGCGAACTCACCGTGGCGATCCTCGGCACCGGCGAGGCCGCGCGTGCGCTGCCGATCGTCGAGATCGTCGCACCGGCCGGCAACTACGACTACCAGAACAAGTACTTTCGCGACGATACGCGCTACGTCTGCCCGGCCGAACTGCCGCAGCCGCTGGCTGCCGAGATCGCCGGTCTGTCGCTGCGCGCCTATCGCGCGCTCGGCTGCGCCGGCTGGGGCCGCGTCGACGTGATGCTGCGCTCCGCCGACGAGCGGCCTTTCCTGCTCGAGGTCAACACCTCGCCGGGCATGACCGGCCACTCGCTGGTGCCGATGGCCGCGCGCGCGATCGGGCTGTCCTACGAAGACCTGTGCCTGGAGATCCTGGCTTCGGCCGCAACGAAGATCGGAGGCGCGCGATGAATCCCTGGCACGACGCGCGCCTGCTGAACCTGGTCGCGAATCTGCTGTTCGGGGCGACGCTGTTCGCCTGCCTGGCGAGCGCCGTCTGGTGGGTCTCGCAGCGCCCGGCGTTCACGCTGCACAAGGTCGAGGTCGAAGCCGGCTCCGGCCACGAGCTGCGCCACGTGTCGCCGACCGTGCTGCGCGCGACGGTCGAGCGCGAGGTGCGCGGCAACTTCTTCGCCACCCGGCTCGACGAGGTGCGCGCAGTCTTCGAATCGGTTCCCTGGGTGCGCCGCGCCAGCGTGCAGCGGGTCTGGCCCGACGGGCTGATCGTCGAGCTGGAGGAGCATCGCGCGCTCGCGCTGTGGGGCGACGGCCGGCTCGTCAACACGTTCGGCGAGCTGTTCTCGGCGAACCTCGGCGAAGCCGAGGAGAACGGGCCGCTGCCGCAGTTCGCCGGGCCGCCGGGCACCGAGATGCACGTCGCGCGCCGCTTCGACGAACTGGGTCGCGTGCTGGCACCGCTCGGCGCTCGGCCGCAGGCGCTGGCACTGTCCGACCGTCACGCCTGGACCCTGAAGCTCGACGACGGCACGACGCTGCTGCTCGGTCGCGACCAGGGCATTCCGATCGACCGGCGCCTGGCGCGTTGGGTCGAAACCTATCCGCAGGTCATGGTGCAGCTCAACCGGCGTGCCGAGCTGATCGACCTGCGTTATCCGAACGGCTTCGCGATCCGGTCGCTGGCCCTGCTCGCCGACGAGCAGGAGCCGGCGCCGGTGCGATGACGATTGCAGCAACCGGCAACGAAAGACGAAGCATGAACACGCTCTCAGCCAGGACCGAGGCATGACCAGGGACGCGAAGGATCTCATCGTCGGACTCGACATCGGTACGTCGAAGATCGTGGCGATCGTCGCGGAGATGCGCAGCGACGGCCAGTACGAGATCGTCGGCCTCGGCCAGCACGAATCGAAGGGCCTCAAGAAGGGCGTGGTGGTCAACATCGAGAGCACGGTGGCCTCGATCCAGCACGCGCTCGAGGAGGCCGAGCTGATGGCCGACTGCAAGATCCGCACCGTCTACACCGGGATCGCGGGCAGCCACATCCGCTCGTTCAATTCGAGCGGCATGGTCGCGATCAAGGACAAGGAGGTCACCGAGGCCGACATGGCCCGCGTGATCGAGACGGCCAAGGCGGTCAACATCCCGACCGACCAGCAGATCCTGCACGTGCTCGCGCAGGAATTCATCATCGACGGCCAGGAGGACATCCGCGAGCCGATCGGCATGAGCGGCGTGCGCCTCGAGGTCAAGGTGCACATCGTGACCGGCGCCGTGTCGGCCGCGCAGAACATCGTCAAGTGCGTGCGCCGCTGCGGGCTCGAAGTCCAGGACCTGATCCTGCAGCCGCTCGCGTCGAGCATGGCGATCCTGACGCAGGACGAAAAGGAGCTCGGCGTCGCGCTGGTCGACATCGGCGGCGGCACGACCGACATCGCGATCTTCACCGGCGGCGCGATCCGGCACACGGCGGTGATCCCGATCGCCGGCGATCAGATCACCAACGACGTCGCGATGGCGCTGCGCACGCCGACGCCCGAGGCCGAAGAGATCAAGCTGCGCTCGGGGATCGCCAAGCAGGCGCTGGCCGATCCGAACGCCAAGATCGAGGTGCCCGGGCTCGGCGATCGCGGCCCGCGCACGCTGTCGCGCCAGGCGCTGGCCGCCGTCATCGAGCCGCGCGTCGAGGAGCTGTTCTCGCTGGTGCAGCAGGTGATCCGCGAGTCGGGCTACGAGGAGCTGCTGTCGTCGGGCATCGTCATCACCGGCGGCACCAGCCTGCTGCCCGGCATGGTCGAACTCGCCGAAGACATCTTCCTGAAGCCGGTGCGCATCGGCATGCCCGACTACACCGGCGGGCTGTCCGACGTCGTTCGTTCGCCGCGCTACACGACCGCGGTCGGCCTGCTCGAGGAGGCGCGCACGCAGCGGCTGCGCGGACGCAAGGTCGCCGAGCAGTCGGGTTCGTTCAGGGAAACGCTGCGACGAATGAAGGAGTGGTTCCTTGGCAATTTCTGAAATCCCCGTGTTTCTGTACCGGGGCGGCGCGAAGGAGAGGCGGGGCCGCAAGGCTGCGCCTGCGGGGGCGTGGGCCGGATTCCGGCCCGGCTTCTCCGATGTGCTGCCCTTCCACCCTGGAGGCCATGGCAATGAGCAGCTTTGAAATGATCGAGAACGAAGTGGAGGGCGCGGTGATCAAGGTCATCGGCGTCGGTGGCGCCGGCGGCAACGCCGTCAACCATATGGTCAATCGCGGTGTGCAGGGCGTGGATTTCATCACGCTGAACACCGATCGGCAGGCGCTGCGGCGCTCGCTGGCCGAGCACACGATCCAGCTCGGCGAGCAGGGGCTCGGCGCGGGCGCCCGTCCGGAGGCCGGCCGTGCCTCAGCCGAAGCGATGCGCGACCAGATCCGCGAGGCGCTGACCGGCGCGAACATGGTGTTCCTGACCGCCGGCATGGGCAAGGGCACCGGCACCGGCGCTTCGCCGGTGGTCGCCGAGATCGCCAAGGAACTCGGCGTGCTGACGGTCGGCGTCGTGACCAAGCCTTTCCACTTCGAGGGCCAGCGCAAGATGCAGATCGCCGACCAGGGGATCGAGCAGCTGGTGCAGCACGTCGACTCGCTGATCGTCGTGCTCAACGAGAAGCTGTTCGAGGTCATGGACGACGACGCCAGCCTCGAAGACGCGTTCAAGCGCGCCGACGACGTGCTGCACAACGCGGTGGCCGGCATCGCCGAGATCATCAACATCCCGGGTCTCGTCAACGTCGACTTCGCCGACGTGCGCACGGTGATGGGCGAGCAGGGCAAGGCGATGATGGGGATCGGCGAGGCCAGCGGACTCGACCGCGCGCGGATCGCCGCCGAACAGGCGGTCTCGTCGCCGCTGCTCGACGGCGTCGACCTGCAGGGCGCGCGTGGCGTGATCGTCAACATCACCGCCAATCGCAGCCTGAAGCTGAAGGAGACGAACGACGTCATCAACACGATCAAGCACTTCTGCTCCGACGACGCAACGATCATCCACGGCACCGTGTTCGACGAGAACATGGACGACCGGCTGCGCGTGACCGTCGTCGCGACCGGCATCGGCAAGCGCGCCGCCAAGCCGGTGCTGGTGCACCAACCCCAGCTGCGCACCGGCACGCACGACGCGTCGCCGGCGCCGCAGATGATGAACTACGGCCAGCTCGACCAGCCGACTGTCTGGCGCAGCGGTCGCGCGTCGGCGGTGGCGCAGGTCGCCGCACTCGAGGAAAGCGGCGTCGAACGTTTCGACATCCCCGCCTTCCTGCGCAAGCAGGCCGACTGAGCCGGCGAAGGGCCGTCGGACGCGAGCCCTTCCCGGCGTCCGACAGCCTGCCGGCACCGCGACCGGCGGGTTCCGGGCCCCCGCCCCGGAACCGGTCGGCCGAAATGGTTGCGGCTTCCGGGTCGCGGCTTCCGGGTCCGCGCGCTTGGCCTCCAGGCGCGGACCCGGTTCGACGCTGCTCCGTTGCACACGTCGCTCTGGCGGCGCGTGCAGCGGGCGCTGCGGCAGTTGCGGGGGAGCGTCGCCTCGCTCAAGGCGGCCCGGCGTGGAAAGATGTCGCT
>CALLYQ010000262.1 GCA_937858875.1 uncultured Lautropia sp.
CGTGGAGATCAAGAGCGGCGCGGGCGGCATGGTCGCCACGAGCCTGGTCGCCAAGGCGCCCGCCGACGGCTACACGCTGCTGATGCTGACCGGCGGGCACACGGCGTCGGCGGCGATGCGCAAGACGCTTCCCTACCATCCGGTCAACGACTTCAGCTTCATCTCGACGGTGACGAACTTTCCGTTCGTCATCGCGGTGCGGGAAGATCATCCGGCGAAGACGCTCGCCGAACTCGTGCAACTCGCGAGAAGCGGCACGAACAAGATCAGCTTCACCTCGGTCGGCGTCGGCTCCACGCAGCACCTGGTCGGCGAACTGCTGGCGGTCACGGCCCAGGCGCACATGCTGCACGTGCCGTATCGCGGTGGTGGCGCGCCGGTGCAGTCGGTCATCGGCGGCGACGTCGACGTGCTGTCCGACACGCTGACCGTCGCGCTGCCGCACATCCAGTCGGGCAGGCTGCGCGCGCTCGCGGTCACCAGCCCCGCGCCCTGGCCGTCGCTGCCCGAGGTGCCGCCGGTCGCGCAGACGCTGCCCGGCTTCGACGTAAGGTCCTGGCTCGGCCTGGCCGCACCCGCCGGCTTGCCGCCGGCGATCGGCGAACGGCTCAACGCCGAGATCGCCACGCTGCTGAAGCGGCCCGAGGTCATGAAGGCGCTGGCCGCAGCCGGCAGCGCGACCGCGTACAGCACGCCCGAACAGATGCGCACGATGATCGAGACCGACATTGCGCGCTGGAGCAAGGTCGTCGAGCAGCGCGGCCTGCAGATCGACGGTTGAGGAGTATGACGAGATGCTGATCAAGGGCCTTCACCACGCCGCGTTCCGTTGCAAGGACGCGCGCGAGACGGTCGAGTTCTACACGAAAGTGCTCGGCTTGAAGTTCATTCACGCGATGGGCGAGGACCACGTCCCGTCGACCGGCAAGTACAGCCCGCACATCCATATCTTCCTGCAGATGGAAGACGGTAGCTGCATCGCCTTTTTCGAATGTCCGCTCGACGAGGGCGAGCCTTCCGGGCGCGATCCCGAGACGCCGGGCTGGATCCAGCACTTTGCGTTCCGCGTGAAGGACGAGGAGACGCTGCTGCGCGCCAAGGCCGATCTCGAATCGAAAGGCGTGGAAGTGCTCGGGCCGGTCAACCACGACGACTTCCTGCTGTCGATCTACTTCTTCGACCCGTCGGGACATCGGCTCGAACTCGGCGTCAATACGTCGACGCCGCAGATGGATGCGACCTTCGAAGACGAGGCGATGAAGGTGCTCGAACTGTGGGACGAGACTCACGACTGGTCGCAGCGCCACACGCTGTGGGGAGCGTCGGAGGGCTATCGGCGCGATCCCGCATAGCGGGCGCGATTGCCGATGACGAAACCCTCGGCCGCGCCGGCTGGCCCGAGCTTCGACGTATTGATCGTCGGATACGGCCCGGCCGGTGCCACGCTGGCCAATCTGCTCGGCCGGCGCGGCTACCGCGTCGGCGTCGTCGAGCAGGCGACCGGGATCTACGACAAGCCGAGAGCGATCACGGCCGACCACGAGGTCATGCGCGTGTTCCAGGAATGCGCGCTGGCCGACGAGATCGCGCAGGGCTCGTCGCCGCATCCCGGCACCGACTTCACCGGCGTCGAAGGCCAGGTGATCAAGCGCTTCTACCCGCAGCCGCCGCCGAATCCGCTCGGCTGGGAACCGTCGTGGATGTTCGTGCAGCCCGAGCTGGAGGCAATCCTGCGCCGGGGCGCCGAGCGTTACGACGGTGTCCGGGTTTTCCTCGGCCACGAGTTGCTGGCCTTCGAGCAATGCGCCAGCCAGGCGAGCGCGACGATCAGGCGTCTGGCTGACGGCGTGATCCAGGAACTGAGCTCGCGCTGGATCCTCGCCTGCGACGGTGCGCGCAGTCCGGTCAGGCGCAGCCTCGATGCGGCGATCGAGGATCTCGCATTCGACGAGTGGTGGATCGTCATCGATGCCCGGCTGCGTCGCGAAACGGATCTGCCGCCGCGCTGCCGGCAGTACTGCCGCCCGTCGCGGCCCGGCACCTACATCGTCGGTCCCGGCGAGTTGCGTCGCTGGGAGATCAAGATGCTGCCGGGCGAGACGCCGCAAACCTTCGATGACGAAGACGCGATTCGCGAGGTCTGGTCGAGTTTCGTCGACGTCGACGCGCTCGAACTCTGGCGCTCGGCGGTCTATCGATTCCACGCGCTGGTCGTGCGCCAGTGGCGCTTCGGCCGCGTGTTCCTCGTCGGCGACGCCGCGCACCAGATGCCGCCGTTTCTTGGCCAGGGCCTGTGCGCGGCGATTCGCGACGCCGCGAACCTGGCCTGGAAACTCGACGCGGTCGAGCGGCTCGGCGCGCAGCTATCGCTGCTCGACTCGTACGGCGACGAGCGCACGCCGCACGTGCGCACGATCGTCAGTCATGCGAAGTCTTTCGGCCTGATCATCGGAGAGCTCGATCCGGCAGCGGCGCGCGAGCGCGATATCCGCCTCGGTGCCGAACTGGCGTCCGGGAAGGCCGAGACCGTGCGGCAGAAATTCATTCCGGGGCTGCAGGCGGGGCTCGTGGATCCCGACGAACAGGGCCGGCCGCGCAAGGGCGCCGGCGCGCTGTTCGTCCAGCCGTGGGTCAGGGTCGGCGATGCGCCGTGGCAGCGGCTCGACGATCTGATCGGAGCGCGTTTCGTCATCGCGTCGGACAGCCTGGAGGTCTGCGGCTGGCTGGACGACCAGGCGCGCGAGCGCTGGCAGGCGCTCGAAGGGACGCAGCTTTGCGTGAGAAGCCCCGCCGACCCAGGCGATCCGGCCGGGTCACCCGACGGGCGGTTCGGTGCGCCGGTCGCGAGCGAGCGATTCGGCATTTTGGTCGCGACCGAGCGCGACGGTCTCTTCGGCGACTGGCTGCGCGCGCTGGATGCCAGGGCCGTGGTCGTTCGCCCCGATCGTTATCTGTTCGGGACCGCCGACACGGCGATCGACTTGCGGTCTCTCATCCGGCGGCTGCATCGCGCGGTGTTCGGCGCTTGATCAGGTGTCTCTGCATGCATGGGACAGAGCGTGTCGCCGGCGAAAAGCATTGCCTGAAGTTCATCGAATGACGGCCTCCCGGACGGCTTGAAGTATCTCCTGCGACAGCGCCTCGTCGTCGACCGCGCGCGCCAGCACCAGCGCGCCTACGAGGCGCGCATAAGTATCGATGGCCTTGCGGCGCCTGGCCGCTTTCGATCTGCCGGGAATCAGGCCGGCGAGGAAATCGAAGGCGGAATTCAGGTAAGCGGTGACTGCCTGCCGTGTCCCCGGGCCGCGGCGAGAGACCTCCTGACCCAGCGCGGCGATCAGGCATCCGGCGCCGGGATCGTCGCGATGCGCCGTGCTCAGGTAGTAGTCGGCGATCGCGTCCAGCGGGGCGTCCGGCGAACGCCCTGCGCGCTTTCTCCAGCGTTCGAGCGAATGATCTAGCGCACGATTGCAGGCCTGCACCTCGAGATCGTCCTTCGATTCGAAGTGGCCGTAGAAACCGCCATGCGTGAGGCCGACTTCCTTCATCAAGGCCGCCACGCCGATGCCGTCGAATCCGCGCTCGCGGAAAAGCCGGGCCGCCGCATCGATGACCCGCTCGCGGTTTCGGACCGCTTCCTCCCTGGTCACTTTCATGTCGTCTGCTCCACCACTGCCGGATCGTTGACACCATACATGACGGTCGTCATATAATCCAGCCATGACGAACATCATCTATCCCGGCAGGTCGCAGCAGCGGCCAGATCCCGGCGTGCAGAAGGCGTGGAGCATCGAATCGTGAGCGGCACTCAGCGCAGCGCATGGGCCGTCACCCTGGCGGCAGCCGCATTCCTGATGGTGACGATGGGCGCGCGACAGTCGCTCGGGCTGTTCGTGTCGCCGATCAACACGTCGACCGGTCTCGGCATCACGGCGATCAGCTTCGCCCTGGCGGTTGCGCAGTTGATGTGGGGCGTCATTCAGCCGATCGCCGGAGCGGTCGCAGACCGCTACGGACCGGTGCGCGTGCTCGCCGCCGGCCTGATCGTGCTCGCGGTCGGCACCGCGATGACGCCTTTCATGACATCGACCTTCGGCCTTGTCGTGTCGCTGGGGCTGCTGCAGGCGATCGGCGCGGGCGCAGGCAGCTTTTCCGTGCTGATCGGAGCAGCGGCGCAGCATCTGCCGGCCGAAGGGCGCGGCAGGGCGGCCGGAATCATCAACGCCGGCGGATCCTTCGGCCAGTTCGTATTTGCGCCGATCTCGCAGGCGCTGATCGCCGTGCTCGGATGGGTCGGCGCGATGTGGACGCTCGCCGCGGTCACGCTCGGCGCGCTGCCGCTGGCGAAAGTCATGAGTTCACCCAAGGGATCGGCGGCCGCGCCGCCGGCGAGCGGAGGGCACTCGTCGCCGTGGCACGCGGTCAGGGGTGCCAGCCGCGACCGCAGCTACCTTCTGCTGCACGCGGGGTTCTTCACCTGCGGTTTCCACATCGCGTTCCTTGTCACGCACTTGCCAGGGGAAATCGACCTCTGCGGGCTGCCGCCGTCGGTCGCGAGCTGGTCGCTCGCGCTGATCGGACTGGCGAACATCGGCGGCAGCCTGATGGCCGGATCGGCAATTTCCCGCTTTCGGAGCAAGCACATCCTCGCCGTCATGTATGCCTCGCGTACCGTGCTGATCGCCTGGTACCTGGTCGCGCCAAAGACGCCGTGGACCTTCTACATCTTCGCCGTCGGCCTCGGACTCACCTGGCTCGCGACGGTCCCGCCGACCGCGTCGATCGTCGGCAAGCTGTTCGGCGTGCGCTATCTCGCCACGCTGTTCGGGTTGACGCTGCTGTCGCATCAGGTCGGCGGATTCCTCGGTGCCTACCTCGGCGGCATTGCATTCGCCAGCTCCGGCGACTATCAGTGGATGTGGTACGCCGACATGGCGCTCGCTGCATTCGCAGCGATCGTCAACTTGCCGATACGGGAAGCGCGCGTCGTGCCGGTGCCGGCGGCGGCGTGAGGGCTCGGAGCATCTAGAAAGTCCCCCTGTAAAGCGCACACGAACGGCACACGGCCGGCGGTTCGTCGCTCGCCAGCGCCTGCCTGAACGCCTGCGCCGCTTCGCCGTGCCAGCGTTCGAGCAGGCCGGCGTCGTGTTTTGCGACCGTGCCGAAGCTTGCCCGGTCGGCGCTGGCGACCATGCAGCAGGGCATCAGCTCGCCGGCGGCGCTCAGATAGATTCCTTCCCAGGGCCAGCGGCAGCCCGGCCGCGCGGCGCCCGACCGCGCGGTGTGCTCGGCGTGCGCAAGATTCGTGAGCCGCGGCAGATGCAAGCGAAAGCCGAGCGCCGCTGCGATGTCCTTGGCCTGATTGAAGATCTCCGTTGCTTTTGCGCAATCGGCATCGCCGAGTTCCGAGGCGTGTACGAAGTCGCGGACGTGGAAATACCGCGGCGGCAGATCGGCCTGCTCCAGATCGCTCGACAGCCGCTGGACCAGCAATTCGTCGACGCCGTGCGCGTGCAGAAGGCGCACCAGCGCGGGCAACTGTTCGAGGTTGCCACGCATCAGCACCATGACGCCGCGCACTTCCAGAGCGCTGCCGATCGCATCGCGCGCTGCGATCAGTCGATCGAGATTGCGGATGACCTTCCTGAACGAGGCACGGCGGCGAATCGCCTCGTAGACCTCGGCTTCGGCGCCGTCCAGCGAAACCGACAGCGAAGCGAGCCCGCAGTCGACGCAGCGACGTGCACGGGTCTCGGTCAGTAGCGTCAGGTTCGTGTTCGACGAGACACGAATCCCGCGATCGCTCGCCAGCCGGGCCATGTCGAAGAAGTGCGGGTTCATCAACGGTTCGCCGAGCCCCTGCAAGTGCAGCGTCTCCAGCCCCGGCATCTGGTCGAGAAAGGCGCGGAAGTCGGCCAGTGACTGGTCCACGACACGATCGGCCCGGTCCTGGACCGTGCACATCCGGCACGCGAGATTGCAGCGGCCCGTCGGTTCGATCTGCGCGAAACGGGGCAGCGGCGGAACCAGCGATAACGGGTGTTCGAGGGAAGCGGCGGTTGCGGAGTCGCGGCTCATCGGCCCACTCCTTTCGCTGACTGGCGGTGTCCGGATGTCGACTGGGGCGTAGTCAACAACGGTTGCAAGCGAACGATTGCAAGCGGCCGGCCCGGTACCGCTCCCCGCGCGGCACGCCGATTGCATGGCCACCGGGAGATCGATCACCCGGGAGACCTGCAAGGAGGTTCGATATGCCGAGAAAAATGGGTGTGGACATGCCGCGGACGCTGTTGCGCTCACCGCCGAAGGCGCAACGGACCTACGCGAAGACGATGCGCAGCGCCGAAGAGACCTACGGCAGCGGCGAACGCGCGGCCAGGACTGCCATCTCTTCGCTGAAGCACAGCTTCGAGAAAGTCGGCGATCATTGGGAACCGAAGAAGCGCAAAGGTCCCTCGGACCCGAAGGCGAAAGCGCGCGTCGGAACCCGGCGCCACGAGAAGGCGGAAAGCTTCGGCGGCGTCGATCTCGAGGGCAATACTCGCGACGAGCTGTACCAGAGGGCCAGGGAGCTCGATATCGCTGGCCGCTCGTCGATGAACAAGAAGGAACTCGCGCGCGCGATCGCGAAGAAGCAGGGCTGATCAGCTACGCCGTCATGAACGCCGCATGAAAGCCGAACGGAACGATTTGCGGCGTTCGCAGCTCGGCCAAGCAGTCCATCGACCGGGCGTCGAGCACGGCGATCACCGTGGTCTCGTCCGAGCCGGACAGCGTGGGCACCAAGAGTACGCCGTCGTCGTCGGCGCCGCCGTCCGGGCGCGGAACGAACAGGGGTTCGAGCTGGACGGCGTCCGGTCGCTGCCAGGTCGAGACCGCGCCGTTCTCGAGGTCGATCCGGTGCGTACGATCGTTGAACT
>CALLYQ010000263.1 GCA_937858875.1 uncultured Lautropia sp.
GCAACTTCGACGTGGACCTGGCGCGCGAGTTCTTCCAGGGCTTCGTCAATCACGCGCAGGTCACGCTGCACATCGACAACCTGCGCGGCGAGAACGCGCACCACCAGTGCGAAACGGTGTTCAAGGCCTTCGCGCGCGCATTGCGGATGGCAGTGGAGCGCGACGAGCGCTCGGCCGACCGGCTGCCGTCGACCAAGGAAGCGCTCTGACGCGAGTCTGCGCATGACCACCGTTGCGGTCGTCGATTTCGGGATGGGCAACCTGCGCTCGGTCGCCAAGGCGCTCGAGCATGTCGCGCCGAAGGCGCGCATCGTCGTCGCCGACAGCGCCGCGCAGATCGACGGGGCCGACCGCGTCGTCTTCCCCGGCCAGGGCGCGATGCCCGACTGCATGCGCCAGCTCGACGAGGCCGGCCTGCGCGATGCGGTGCTGCGCGCGGCGGCCTCCCGGCCGCTGTTCGGCGTCTGCGTCGGCGAGCAGATGCTGTTCGGGCACAGCGAAGAAGGCGATACCCCCGGCCTCGGCGTGCTGCCGGGCAAGGTCGTGCGTTTTCCGCGCGCGATGACCGGCGCCGACGGCCTGCGCCTGAAGGTGCCGCACATCGGCTGGAATCGGGTGCGGCAACGGGGCGCGCACCCGTTGTGGAACGGCGTGCCTGACGACAGCTGGTTCTATTTCGTGCACAGCTATCATGCGGTGGCTGCCCAGCCCTCGCTGATCACCGGCGAAAGCGACTATGGACTCGCCTTTACCTGTGCGATAGCGCGGGATAACATTTTTGCCACGCAGTTTCATCCAGAGAAGAGTGCGGCGAACGGTCTGAAGCTTTACGAGAATTTCATCCGCTGGAACCCGTAGCCGCCGTGCCAGAATCTCCTGACAGGCGATCGGCCCCCACGCGCAACGCGCGCGGGCGTTCCGACGGCACCGTCTCGTCCAGTCCCCGCTCTCCATAAACCCGTTTTATCCACCTCAATCCAGTCGACAGTTTGCGATGCTGCTCATTCCCGCCATCGATCTCAAGGACGGCCGCTGCGTGCGCTTGCGGCAGGGCGACATGGACGATGCCACCGTCTTTTCCGACGAACCCGCCGCCATGGCGCGCAACTGGGTCGAGCAGGGCGCGCGTCGTCTGCACCTCGTCGACCTGAACGGCGCGGTCGCCGGCAAGCCCAGGAACGAAGGGGCGATCCGCGCGATCATCGAGGAAGTCGGCGACGAGATCCCGGTCCAGCTCGGCGGCGGCATCCGCGATCTCGACACGATCGAGCGTTATCTCGACGACGGCCTGTCCTACGTGATCATCGGCACGGCCGCCGTCAAGAATCCGGGGCTGCTGCAGGACGCCTGTTCCGCTTTCCCCGGACACATCATCGTCGGGCTCGATGCCCGGGACGGCAAGGTCGCCACCGACGGCTGGAGCAAGCTCACGCGCCACGATGTGCTCGACCTGGCCCGCAAGTTCGAAGACTACGGTGTCGAGGCGCTCATCTATACCGACATCGGCCGCGACGGCATGCTCAGCGGCGTGAACATCGAGGCGACGGTCCGGCTGGCCCGCGAGTTGCGCATTCCGGTCATTGCATCCGGCGGCGTCACGACGATCGACGACATCGACCGCCTGTGCGCCGTCGAAGACGACGGTGTCGAAGGGGCGATCCTCGGCCGCGCGCTCTACGAAGGCCGCCTCGACTTCTCCACCGCGCAGGCGCGCGCCGACGAACTGAGCGGCGCCGCTACCTGATGCTCGCCAAGCGAATCATTCCCTGCCTGGACGTGACTGCCGGGCGCGTGGTCAAGGGCGTGAATTTCGTCGGTTTGCGCGACGCCGGCGATCCGGTCGAGATCGCACGGCGCTACGACGCTCAGGGCGCCGACGAACTGACCTTTCTCGACATCACGGCCTCGAGCGACGATCGCGACATCATCCTGCACGTGATCGAGGCGGTGGCCGATCAGGTCTTCATTCCGTTGACCGTCGGCGGCGGCGTGCGCTCGGTCGAAGACGTGCGCCGGCTGCTCAACGCCGGCGCCGACAAGATCTCGATCAATACCGCCGCGATCACCGACCCGGATCTCGTCGAGGCGGCCAGCAAGCATTTCGGCTCGCAATGCATCGTCGTCGCGATCGACGCGAAGATGGTCGCGCCCGGGCGGTGGGAAGTGTTCACGCACGGCGGACGGCGTTCGGCAGGGCTCGACGCGATCGACTGGGCGCGCCGCGTCGAGGAACTCGGCGCCGGCGAGATCCTGCTCACCAGCATGGACCGCGACGGCACGCGCGAAGGTTTCGACCTCGCGCTGACGCGCGCCGTCTCCGACGCTGTCGGCATCCCGGTGATCGCCTCGGGCGGCGTCGGCAATCTGCAGCACCTGGCCGACGGCGTGATCGAAGGCCACGCCGATGCGGTGCTTGCGGCCAGCATCTTTCACTTCGGTGAGTACACGGTCGGCGACGCGAAGCGCTACATGGCCGAGCGCGGCATCGCCGTTCCGCTCGACTGAAATGAGCGGCGATCACACGCAAACCTGGCTCGACGAAGTGCAGTGGGACGACAAGGGCCTGGTGCCGGCGATCGCACAGGAAGCAGGCACCGGCAGGATCCTGATGGTCGCCTGGATGAACCGCGAGGCGCTGGCCGAAACGGTGGCCAGCCAGCGCGCCGTTTACTGGTCGCGCTCGCGCGGGCGGCTCTGGCGCAAGGGCGAGGAGTCCGGGAACGCGCAACTGCTGCAGGAGATTCGGCTCGATTGCGACGGCGACGTCGTCGTGCTGGTCGTCGAACAGCAGGGCGGCATCGCCTGCCACACGGGCCGGCACTCCTGTTTCTTCCGGCGCTTCGAAGACTTCGCCTGGAAGACCGTCGAACCGGTGTTGAAGGATCCAGCGGAAATCTATCGATGAGCGCTGGCGAAGAATCTCTGCCGCGCGCAAGGCAAGCAGCGCAGGGCGGTGCCGAAGCGCAGCGCGAGACCGCCGACGTGCTGCAGCGCCTGTCCGCCGTCATCGCGTCGCGTCGCGGCGGCGATCCCGGTCGCTCCTACGTTGCGCGTCTGCTGTCGCGCGGCAACGATGCGATCCTCAAGAAGATCGGCGAAGAAGCGACCGAGACCGTGATGGCCGCCAAGGACGGCGTGCCCGAGCGTATCGTCGCCGAGACCGCCGACCTGTGGTTCCACTGCCTGGTCATGCTCGAGCTCCACGGCATCGGTGCGCACGAGGTGCTCGCCGAACTGGCGCGGCGCGAGGGCTTGTCCGGGCTCGAAGAAAAGGCGTCGCGCAACGGCGCGTCGAGCGAGGAAGACCGAAAATGAGCACAGGCACCGACGACTGCATCTTCTGCCGGATTGCGCGCGGCGAGATTCCGGCGCGCAAGCTGTTCGAAGACGACGAGATCGTCGCCTTCCACGACATCGCGCCGAAGGCGCCGGTCCATTTCCTGATCGTCCCGAAGCAGCACGTCGTCAATCTCTACGAGGTCGATGAAAGCCACGAGCGCGTGCTCGGACGAATGCTGGGCATGGCTGGCGGACTCGCGCGTGGCGAGGGCGCCGGCGAGGGCTTCCGCGTCGTGGTCAACAATGGAAGGCTCGGCGGGCAGGAGGTGTATCATCTTCATATCCATGTGCTGGGCGGAAATGCGGCGCTGGGCTCCGGAATGCCCCGTTGATCGCAAGCCGCAACGTCGGTCCGGATCGGCCGACACCGATCGGCCTGCCGCCGTCGAACTGCACAAGACACTACACAGGAGTGGTCCATGGGAGCCATGAGCATCTGGCACTGGCTGATCGTGCTGGTCATCATCATGCTGGTCTTCGGCACGAAGAAGCTGCGCAACATCGGTTCCGACCTCGGCGGAGCGGTCCGCGGTTTCAAGGAAGGCGTGAAGGAAGGCGAGAAATCGGTCGCCGACGAAGCGCAGCAGGGCAGTACCCGCACGATCGACGTCGAGACGCGAGAGAAGAGCTGATCTCGCGAGCCGCGGCCTTCCCGGTAGGCGAGCGGCCGCTACTGGCCGCTCGCGTTTTTTGTGGACCTGCCGCCGGCGCCGCGGCCAGGTGCTCGGGCGGCGGGCGGGCGGCTGGCCCCGTCAATCCTGATCGCTGATCGAAGCAGATGTTCGATTTCGGCTTTTCCGAGCTGATGGTCATCGGGCTGGTCGCGCTCGTCGTGCTCGGCCCCGAACGGCTTCCGCGCGTCGCGCGCCAGGCCGGCCAATGGATGGGCAAGCTGCAGCGCTATGTCGCCGACGTCAAGTCCGACATCAATCGGCAGATGGAACTCGAGGAACTGCGCAACCTGCAGAAGGAAGTCACCGATGCGGCGCGCGAGGTGAAATCCTCTTTCGAGTCGAGCGTCAACGAGGCACAGTCGGAATTCGACTCGATCGCCCGCAGCGTCGAATCCGGATCGTCGGATTCCACGAGCGGCGGCTCTTCGTCGACGAGCGCGCCGCCTCGGACCGACTGGGATCGCATCTACGCAGTCCGGCGCACGCGCGACCGGATCCGCGATCGCCGCGTCGAGCGCGAGAAGACGCTGGGCCAGAAGCGCCCGAAACGACGGCCATGAGCGCGTCCGCGCACCCGGCCGTCTCCCGCAAGCGACTGGCATAGAGCATGGCCGAGGAAGAAAGTTTCGTTTCGCACCTGGTGGAGCTGCGCAACCGGCTCATCAAGTCGCTGGTCGTCGTGCTGATCGCTTTCGGCGTCTGCTTCTATTTCTCCGGCGACATCATGAAGTTCCTGTCGCAGCCGCTGTACGAGGCGCTGCCCCCGGGCAGCAAGCCGGTCTTCACCGACCAGGCCGGCGCCTTCTTCACGCTCACGAAGATCGCTTTCCTGACAGCGGTGCTCGTGTCCTTGCCGTGGATCCTCTATCAGGCCTGGGCCTTCGTCGCACCGGGCCTTTACGAGCACGAGAAGAAGTTCGCGCTGCCGCTGACGGTCTCGAGCGTGTTCTTCCTGGTCGCGGGCATCGGTTTCGCCTACCTGTTCGTGCTTCCGGCGGCCTACAAGTTCTTTTTCGTCTTCGCTTCGCGAACCGGCGCCGAAATCCTGCAGGACCTGCAGAAATACTGGGAATTCACGCTGGCGATCTTCTTCGGCTTCGGGCTGACCTTCCAGGTGCCGGTGGTCGAGATGCTGCTGGTCAAGATGGGCATGGTCACGCAGCAGCAATTGCGCGAGGCGCGCCGCTACGTGATCGTCGGCGCCTTCGTCGTCGCGGCGGTGCTCACGCCGCCCGACGTGCTCAGCCAGTTCATGCTCGCCATTCCGCTGGTCCTGCTCTACGAGCTCGGCATCTTCCTGGCCGGGTTCCTGACCGCGCGCAGCCGCAATCCGGAGAATGAGCCGGAGGCCGACGCCGAGGGCAGCCCCGGCACGCAGCCGGATTGACCGGCCATCCCGTTCGACTGCCCGGCTTGGCCCTATTCGACGAGCCGCGCCCCCGGCGCCGGCCGCTTGCCGATCCGGATCGTCAGCGTGACCGGCTTGGAGTCGCGCAGGAAGTGAAAGCCGACCGCGTCGCCGGGTCGCAACTGCGCGATCACGTCGAGCATCGTCGCGGTGTTCGGGATCGGCTTGCCGTCGACCTCCACCAGGATGTCGCCGACCTTCACGCCGGCCCGGTCGGCCGGCCCGCCGCGCATCACGCCGGCGACGATCGCGCCGTCCTTGCGCGGCAGCCGGAAGGCCTCGGCCAGTTCGGGCGTCAGGTCCTGCGGCTCGACACCGATGTAGCCGCGAGTGACCGAGCCGGTCGTGACGATCTGGTCCATGACCTGGCGCGCCGTCGTTGCCGGAATCGCGAAGCCGATGCCGAGCGAGCCGCCGGTGCGCGAGTAGATCGCCGTGTTGATGCCGAGCAGCCGTCCTTCGGTATCGACCAGCGCGCCGCCCGAGTTGCCGGGATTGATCGCAGCATCGGTCTGGATGAAGTTCTCGAAGGTGTTGATGCCGAGCTGCGTTCGTCCGAGCGCGCTGATGATGCCCATCGTCACGGTCTGGCCGACACCGAACGGATTTCCGATCGCCAGCACGACGTCGCCGATCTTCGAAGTCTCGGGATCGCCGAATTCGAGCGCGGGCAGATCGTTCATCTCGACCTTCAGCACCGCCAGATCGGTTTCAGGGTCCGCGCCGACGACGCGCGCCTTCGCGCGGATGCCGGTCGACAGCAGCACCTCGATCTCGTCGGCCGCGTCGACGACGTGCGCGTTGGTCAGCACGTGGCCGTCGGGCGAGACGATGACGCCCGAGCCGAGGCTGTTGGTCTGCTGCCGGTCGTTGAACTGGTCGCCGAAATAGCGCCGGAACAGCGGGTCGTTGAACAGCGGATGTTCCGAAGGCCCGCGGGCGTTCTTCGTCGTGAAGATGTTGACGACGGCCGGGATCGCGCGGTCGGCCGCCGCGCTATATGACAGAATCGCCTGGGCCTTCGGGCTGGCCGCGGAAGACGCCGCGGCAGGAGCTTCGGCGGGTGCGGTGCGCTGGAATTCGGTCGACGGCGGCGTTGGCCGGGCCAGTCGAGCCGGCAGCCACTCGGGCCGCAGCGTCGCGAAAATGAACAGCAGCGCGAGCAGGATCGTCACTGCCTGCGCGAAAACCAACCAGAGCTTGTTGAGCATGAAACGGCAACGAGTCGGAGAGAGGGGCGTCGGAGCGGCCAGTGCCGCCGCAGTACCGGTTGCCGAACTGTCGGCCCGCTTCGAGGAGATCCTCGATGCAGGCGCGTTCGACGATTATTGCCCAAACGGCCTGCAGGTGGAAGGCGAGCGCCCGGTGCGGCTGCTGGTCAGCGGCGTCACCGCGAGCGCGGCGCTGCTGCGCGAGGCCGCTGCGCTGCGTGCCGATGCGCTGCTCGTTCATCACGGCTGGTACTGGCGCGGCGACGATCCGCGCCTGACCGGCGTGCGTC
>CALLYQ010000264.1 GCA_937858875.1 uncultured Lautropia sp.
AGGCTCAGGCGCTGACGCAGGCGATCGCGGCGATCGTCGCAGCCGGCGGCAGCGAGGGCGAGGAACCGCTGCAGGTCGCCGAGAGCCTGGTCGGAGCCAACCTGGCCGGCCATGACTCGCATGGCGTCGGCATGATTCCGCGCTACGTCGAGGCGCTGCTCGAAGGCGGGCTGCTGCCCAACCGGCAGCCGTCGGTCAAGCTCGACGCCGGCGCGCTGCTCGCGCTCGACGGCGAACGCGGCTACGGACAGACGATCGGCAAGGCCGCGATGGCGATGGGCATCCGGCGCGCGCAGCAACACGGTGCCTGCGTGATGACGCTGGCGCGCTCGCACCATCTCGGGCGGATCGGCCAGTGGGCAGAGCAGGCCACGGCCGAGGGCCTCGTGTCGCTGCACTTCGTCAACGTGATGACGCGCCCCAGCGTGGCGCCTTGGGGCGGCTCCGACGGGCGCTTCGGCACCAACCCCTGCTGCATCGGCGTACCGCTGGCCGGAGAGCCGCCGATGATCCTCGACTTCGCCACCAGCGCCGTCGCGCAGGGCAAGATGCGGGTAGCGCACAACAAGGGCGAGAAGGTGCCTGCCGGGCGCCTGATCGACGACCAGGGCCGGCCCACCGACGATCCTCGCTACGTCGTCATCGAGCCCTGGGGCGCGCTGCTGCCCTTCGGCGAGCACAAGGGGTCGGGGCTCGCCGTGGCCTGCGAACTGCTCGGCGGCGCGCTGACTGGCGGCGGCACCTGGCACGGCAGCCACGACGGCAGCCGACGCGTCTACAACGGCATGCTGACCGTTCTGATCGATCCGGCGCGTACCGGCGCCGGTGCCGACTCGTTCTTTGGCGAGGCAGCCGCGTTCGTCGAGTCGCTGCGCCAGTCGCCGGCAGCACCGGGCTTCGACCGCGTGCGCATCGCCGGCGAGCCCGAACGGGAGATGCGAGTGCAGCGCCTGACCGGCGGCATTCGGGTCGACGAGACCACCTGGGAAGAAATCCTGAAAGCCGGCGAGAAGCTCGATGTTCCGCGCGAGCGAACGATCGAGACGGCCGGCTGCGGAGTGGCCGGCCGCTGACGGGCCGGCCGCTGATGGGCCCGCACCTGCTGCCGGCCGGCGCTCAGAGTCCCGCCGATTCCGCCGCCTCCGGCGGCTCCACTACCGGCATCCGGCCGGTCGCGACCCTCTGGTCGCCGCGCTGGCGGCGCGCGTAATCTTCGACCTGGCGACGCGCGGCCAGGAAGGCATCGCGTAGCGCGACGTGCGGATCCTCGTTGCGGGCCTGGTTGGCGACGATCGTGGTGCCCGGCACCGAGACGTCGACGGTGACCGCAAAGAGTTCGCCCTGCTGACTGTGGTTGTGCGGCTTGTCCACGACCACGCGGCAACCGGTCAGGTTCGGATGAAACTGCTCGAGCTTGGCCGCCTTCTCGCGAATCAGCGTCTCGAGTGCCGGCGATACCGGCATGTCGTGAAAGTGAATCTGCAGCGGTGTCTTCATGCTGTCTTCCCTGTTGAGGACTTCAGTGCAAGGTCGTCGCACCCCGGGATCGGGGGTGTCCGACACCTCAAGGTTACCGCGTGCGGCGAGCTCGGGACATTGACCGCACCCGGCTCGAAAGTTCCCCCAATCGCTCCGCGATGCGCTAAAGTCCCTTGGTTTACATAGCTGTCGAGCCCGCGCGCGAATCCAATAAAAGGCATCGACAGGAGGAGACTTTCTTGGCTTCGGTAAGCATCGAACGCGTCCGCAAATCGTATGGACAGACGCAGGTGATACACGGCGTCGACATCGCGATCGACGACGGCGAGTTCTGCGTACTGGTCGGGCCTTCGGGCTGCGGCAAGTCCACACTGCTGCGAATGGTCGCCGGACTCGAGGAGATCACCGCCGGCGACATCCGCATCGGCGAACGGGTCGTCAACAACGTGCAGCCCAAAGAGCGCGACATCGCGATGGTTTTCCAGAACTACGCGCTGTACCCGCACATGAAGGTGCGCGACAACATGGGCTTCTCGCTGAAGCTCGCCAGACGCCCGAAGGCCGAGATCGACCAGCGCGTCGACGAGGCGGCCGGCATCCTCGGGCTTTCGCCCTATCTCGACCGCTACCCGAGGCAGCTGTCCGGCGGCCAGCGCCAGCGCGTCGCGATGGGCCGCGCAATCGTGCGCAAGCCGCAGGTGTTCCTGTTCGACGAACCGCTGTCGAACCTCGACGCCAAGCTGCGCGTTCAGATGCGCAGCGAGATCAAGGAGCTGCACCAGCGGCTGCGCACCACGTCGGTCTACGTCACGCACGACCAGATCGAGGCGATGACGATGGCCGACAAGATCGTCGTCATGCACGACGGCATCGTCGAGCAGCTCGGCGCACCGCTCGAGCTCTACGACCGGCCCGCGAACACCTTCGTCGCCACCTTCATCGGGTCGCCGGCGATGAACATGCTCGACGGCTCGCTCGGGCCCGACCGTGCCAGCGCCGTCATCGAAGGCGGCACACGGCTGCCGGTGGCCTGCGAGTCGGGCGAATCGGGCCAGCCGGTGAAGATCGGCATCCGCCCCGAACACCTGACGATCGACGGCGACGGCATCCCGGCGGAGGTCGTCGTCGTCGAGCCGACCGGCGCCGACACGCAGGTCATCGCGCGCTGCGCCGGCGGCAGCATCAGCGCGATCTTTCGCGAACGTCACGACTTCGCCCCGGGCCAGCGCATCGCGCTGGCCCCGATGCCGGGCATGGTCCATGTTTTCGACGCAGCAACCGGCAAACGGCTGTAGGGCTCGTCCCGCAGCCCGATGACGGCATCCACAACGAGGAGACGACATGACACAGCGCCGCGATTTCCTGAAAACCAGTGCCGGGGTCGCCGCGGGCACGGCCGTGGCCGCGCCCGCCGTGTGGACCCCGAGCGCACGCGCACAGACCTGGGACAACGAACCCGAGAAAGGAGCCAGCCTGCGCGTGCTGCGCTGGAGCCGCTTCGTGCAGGGCGACATCGACCAGTACATGGCGAACGTCAAGAAGTTCACCGACAAGTACGGCATCGAGGTGCGGGTCGACAACGAGAGCTGGGAAGACGTGCGCCCGAAGGCCGCGGTTGCGGCGAACGTGGGCAGCGGCCCGGACATCATCCTGTCGACCAACGATGACGCGAACCTGTATCCGGACAAGCTGCTCGACGTGACCGACCTGTGCGAGTACCTGGGCGCCAAGTATGGCGGCTGGTATCCGGTCTGCGAGGCCTTCCTGCGCCCCGACGGCAAGAAATGGATCGGCGTGCCGCTCGGTGCCTCGGGCAACATCATCGTCTATCGCAAGAGCCATCTGCAGGCGGCGGGCTTCGAGGAGTTCCCGAAGGACACCGACACCTTCCTGAAGATGATGAAGGCGATCAAGGAAAAGGGCACGCCGGGCGGATTCGCGCTGGGCAATGCCACCGGCGACTGCGGCTGGACCTACTGGATCGTCTGGGCCTTCGGCGGCAAGCTCGTCGACAAGGACAACAAGGTCGTCATCAACAGCCCCGAGACGATCAAGGCGCTCGAGTACATGCAGGAGCTGTACCCGACCTTCGTTCCGGGCACGCTCGCCTGGCTCGACCCGAACAACAACAAGGCCTTCCTCGACGGGCAGGTCAGCGTCACGAACAACGGGATCTCGATCTACTACGCGGCGAAGAACTCGAACGATCCGAAGCTCAAGGCGATGGCCGAGGACATCCATCACTCGGCGCTGCCGATCGGGCCGGTCGGCGAACCGACCGAATGGCACCTGTTCTTCAACCAGATGATCTTCAAGTACACGAAGTACCCGAAGGCGGCCAAGGAATTCCTGCGCTTCATGATGGAAGAAGAGCAGTTCGGCGAGTGGATGAAGGCCTCGTTCGGCTACGTCGCCCATCCGCTGCGGGCCTTCGAGAAGAATCCGGTCTGGACAGACGATCCGAAGGCAACCGCCTATCGCGATTGCGTGAAGAACATGCGCCCGGCCGGCTATGCCGGATCGCTCGGCTACGCGTCGGCCGGCGCCGCCGCCGACTTCATCGTGCCGAACATGGTGGCCGAGGCGGCGAGCGGCGCGCGTTCGCCGAAGGAAGCCGCCGAACGGGCGCAGAAACGCGCCGAGCGCTACTACAAGATCTGATCCCGGCCACGCCGTAGACGGTATCCAGGCCGGACGGCCCGCTTCGGCGGGTCGTCCGGCAGTCCCGTTTCGCCACGGACTTCGACGTGCTCGCAAAGATCCAGAACAACCGCAATCTGCTGGGATACGCCTTCATGGTCCCGGCGGCGTTCCTGCTGCTGGTCTTCCTGACCTACCCGCTCGGCCTCGGCGTCTGGCTCGGATTCACCGACACGAAGATCGGCCGCGCCGGATCCTTCATCGGCTTCGAAAACTACGAGTTCCTGTTCGGCGACAGCGTTGCGCGCCTGTCGCTGTTCAACACGGTCTTCTACACGGTGGTCGCCAGCATCCTGAAGTTCGGCCTCGGGCTGTGGCTGGCGCTGCTGCTGAACAAGCACCTGCCGTTCAAGACCTTTTTCCGGGCCGTGATCCTGCTGCCGTGGATCGTGCCGACAGCGCTGTCGGCGATCGTGTTCTGGTGGATCTACGACTCGCAGTTCTCGGTGATCAGCTGGGTGCTGATCCGCCTCGGACTGATCGACAGCTATATCAACTTCCTCGGCGACCCGTGGAACGCGCGGCTGTCGACGATCGCGGCCAACGTCTGGCGCGGCATCCCGTTCGTCGCGATCTCGCTGCTCGCCGGGCTGCAGACGATCTCGCCGAGCCTCTACGAAGCCGCGGCGATCGACGGCGCCACGCCGTGGCAGCAGTTCCGCAACATCACGCTGCCGATGCTCACGCCGATCATCGCCGTCGTGATGACCTTCTCGGTGCTGTTCACCTTCACCGACTTCCAGCTGATCTACGTGCTCACGCGCGGCGGCCCGCTGAACGCGACGCACCTGATGGCGACGCTGTCGTTCCAGCGAGCGATCTCGGGCGGTGCGCTCGGCGAAGGCGCCGCGCTCGCGATCGCGATGGTGCCCTTCCTGCTGGCCGCGATCCTGTTCAGCTACTTCGGGCTGCAGCGCCGTGCCTGGCAGCAGGGCGGCGACCGGTAGCCGGGACAAGGGCGCAACAGGGACCTGACGACGATGGCGAAAGACGAAAACGACTCATCGGGCATGCACTACCTGCAGTCGCTGCCCCGGCGCTGGGTGACGATCTACATCCCGGTCTGCATCTTCGTGTTCGTGCTGCTCTTTCCGTTCTACTGGATGGGCATGACCGCGTTCAAGCCCGACGCCGAACTGCTCGACAGCGACCGCAACCCGTTCTGGATCGCCAGCCCGACGCTGCAGCACTTCTCGAGGCTGCTGTTCGATACGCCCTATCCGGCCTGGCTGCTGAACACGATGATCGTCTCGGTGGTCTCGACCTTCGTCTCGCTGGCCACCGCGGTACTGGCCGCCTACGCGATCGAACGGCTGCGCTTCCAGGGTGCGAAACCGACCGGGCTGGCGATCTTCTTCGCCTATCTCGTGCCGCCGAGCATACTGTTCATTCCGCTGGCCGCCGTCGTCTTCAAGCTCGGGCTGTTCGATTCGCGGCTCGCGCTGATCCTCACCTATCCGACCTTCCTGATTCCGTTCTGCACCTGGCTGCTGATGGGCTACTTCCGGTCGATCCCGTACGAGCTCGAGGAGTGCGCGCTGATCGACGGCGCCACGCGTTGGGAGATCCTCACGAAGATCATTTTGCCGCTGGCCATTCCGGGGCTGATCTCGGCCGGCATCTTCGCGTTCACGCTGTCGTGGAACGAGTTCATCTATGCGCTGACCTTCATCTCGTCGTCGGAGGTCAAGACGGTGCCGGTCGGTGTGGTCACCGAACTGGTCGAAGGCGACGTCTACCACTGGGGGCCGCTGATGGCCGGGGCGTTGCTCGGCTCGCTGCCGGTCGCCGTCATCTACTCTTTCTTCGTCGAGTACTATGTGTCGGGAATGACGGGTGCCGTCAAGGAGTAGCGAAAGCTTGTCGACGATGCCGGCCCGAGCACCTCGAACGGAAACTCCGGTCCTGACCGCATTGCGCTGCGCAACGAAGCAGCGCCACGAAGCCCTCGAGCGGCTCCTCGATTTCGATTCGCTCGCAGATCGCTCGCGCTACGAGCGCATCCTCGCTGGCTTCTCGTGCTTCCTCGCCGTCTGGGAGCCGCTGGTTCGCAACGCACTGGGCCCGAGGTGGGACGCGTGGATCACCGAAGGCTCGCGTCTGCCCTTGCTCGAGCGCGACATCGCCGTGCTCGGAGTGCAACCAGTGGCGCTGCCTGCCGGCCTGGCGCCGGCGTTGCGGCTGCGCAGTCCCGAAGCGGCCTGGGGTGCGCTGTACGTCGTCGAAGGCTCCGCGCTCGGCGGTCAATTGATCGCCAGGCAACTCTTCGAGCGCTTCGGCATCACGGCCAAGCGTGGCGGCGCCTTCCTTGCCGGCTGCGGTGCGAAGACGGGCAGCCGCTGGCGCGAATTCCGCCGACTCCTCGAAGTCGAGGTCGGCCCCGGGTCGCATGGACAGGCGCAGGCCTGCATCGGCGCCATCGACACCTTCGACGGCTTCATTCGCAGCTTCGAGATCGCACTCGATGAACAGCTCCCTGCCTGACCTGTCCCGCTGCGCCAGCGAGCCGATCCACATTCCGGGCGCGATCCAGCCGCACGGCTGCCTGATCGCGTTCGATCCCGCAACACTGGTCGTGTTGAACGTCAGCGCCAACGCTGCCGATTTCCTCGCCGCGCGCGCGGGCGCAATCACCGGGTCTGCGATCGAGGACGCACTGCCGCCGACCGCGATGACCTGGCTGCGCAGTGCGCTGGCCGGCGCGCAGGCCGACCTCGAGCCATTCCGCTGGGCAGCGGACGAACAGGGACGCGTGGCGACGCTGCACCTGCACGACGGCATCGGCCTGCTCGAGATCGAGCGCGAGGATCCGCAACCGGGCCGGCAACTCGCGCGCGGCGTGCAGTCGGCCCTCAGGCGCCTGTCGCGAATCGATTCGTTCGAGGCGCTCGTCGACGAGACGGCCCGGATCGTTCGCCGGTTGACCGGCTTCGAGCGGGCAATGGTCTACCGCTTCGACGAGGACGACCACGGCGAAGTCGTCGCCGAATCGAGGCCCGACGAACTCGATCCCTATCTGGGCCTGCACTACCCGGAGTCGGACATTCCGCGCCAGGCGCGCGAACTGTATCGGCGCCACTGGGTACGTGCGATCCCCGATGCGCGCTACTCGCCGGTGCCGCTCGTCCCGACGGTCCGCCCCGACACCGGCCGCCCGCTCGACCTGAGTCCCTGCGCGCTGCGCAGCGTATCTCCGATCCATCTCGAGTATATGGCGAACATGGGGGTGCGCGCGTCGATGAGCATCTCGCTGATCGTCGGCGACCGGCTCTGGGGCCTGATCGCGGCGATCGACCGGCAGCCTCTGCCGGTGGCGCCCGAGGTCCGCAGCGCCTGCGAATCGATCGGCCGCCTGGTGTCGCTGCAGATCGCGGCGCTGACGGCCACCGGGCTCGAACGCGAGCGGGCCGCCAAGGCCGAAACGATCGGCGTGCTCGTCGACGCGATGCAGCAGGCGTCGGACGACATCCTCTGGGGCCTGACCGACGCGCCCGACGTGCTGACCGGCTTCGTCGGCGCGCAGGCAGCGGCCATCGTCGTCGACGGCGCCGTTCGAAGGATCGGCGACTGTCCGGAGGCCGACACGGTTCTGCGCCTGGCCCAGGCTCTGCGCCAGCGTGCCGACGCCAACGGCATGTTCCACAGCCATTCGATCGCCGAAGATCTCGGATGCGACGTGTGCGCGGGACGCGCGAGCGGCGTCCTGGCGATGTTCCTGCCGACGCCGACGCTGCATTGCGTGCTCTGGCTGCGACCCGAGGTCGTGCAGACGGTGAACTGGGGCGGCAATCCCGAAAAACCCGTCGAACGGCAGCCGGACGAGCCGGTGCCGCGGCTGCATCCGCGTCGATCGTTCGCGCAGTGGCAACAGACGGTGCGCGGGCGTTCGCTGCGCTGGAGCGTCGCCGAGCGCCGAGCCGCCGCCGACCTGCGGCGCTTCGCGCTCGAGCTCGACCTGGCCGCACGGTTCAGCAAGGAGCAGGAGGCCGTCCGCTCCCGCGACGAACTGGTCGCCGTCGTCTCGCACGACCTGCGCACGCCGATGTCGGTCGTCGTGATGCAGGCATTTCTGATCCAGCGGCTGCTGAACGAGGGCGGCACCGACCTGTCGCAGCGCATCGCCAGCAGCGCCGAGACGATCCGCAATGCCGGCGAGCGGATGTCCAGGCTGCTGCACGACCTGACCGACCTGACGCAGATCGAAGCCGGCCGCTACCAGATCGCATCACGTCCGCAATCGGTCGCCCGGATGCTCGCCGACGTCTGTTCGCTGCTGCAGCCGCTGGCAGCGATGCGCAACATCCGGCTCGTGCGCGAACCCGTCTCCGACATCACGGTGATGGCGGACGCCGAACGCATCTTCCAGGTGCTGTCGAACCTGGTCGGCAACGCGATCAAGTTCTCGCCCGACGGCGCCGACATCCAGCTCGGCGCCGCCGCGCACGACGGCATCTGCGAGATCCATGTGCGCGATCATGGCCACGGGATCCGCGACGAGGACCTGCCTCGCGTGTTCGATCGTTACTGGCAGGCCGGGCAGCCCGGCTCACGCGGTTCGGGACTGGGCCTGTACATCGCCCGTGGCATCGTGCGCGCGCACGGCGGAGAGATCCGCGTCGACAGCACCGTCGGCGCCGGCAGCACCTTCACGTTCACGCTGCCGCTGCAGTGATTGCCGCTGCGGCCCGGCGCGCCGCCGGCTCTACGGCCTGCGCCGTGGGCCGACGAGTCCGGTCGTCAGCGCGGTGCCGGCCAGGATCGTCGCTGCGCCGACGAGCATCTTCGCGCCGACCTGCTCGCCGAGGAACAGCGCGCCCCAGAACATGCCGAAGACCGGAATCAGGAAGGTCACGGTGATCGCCCGACTCGGGCCGATCCGGGCGATGAGCCGGAAGAACAGCACGTAGGCCAGGCCGGTGCTCAGCATGCCGAGCAGCAGCGCGCAGCCCCAGGCAGCGGCATCGGGCGCCATTGATGGCCAGCCCGCCACCATGAAGGGCAGCAGGATCAGGAAGGCGGCGAGCTGGCTGCCCGCGGCGCTGGCCAGCGCCCCGACCGGCTGCATGTAGCGACGCGTGTAGTTGGCGGCCAGCCCGTAGCACAGCGTCGCCATCAGCGCGGCGACGATCGGCAGACCGGCACCGCCGACGGCGAAGGACAGACGCCCCCAGACCAGCACCAGCACGCCGGCGAAGCCGACGAGCAGGCCGAGCATCCGCCATGTTCCGAGGCGCTCGCCGAACCAGGCCAGCGCGACGATCGCGGTCCAGAACGGCGCCGTCGCATTGAGGACCGCCGCGAAGCCGGCGCTCAGGTGCAGCGTCGCGTAGGCGAACAACACGAAAGGAAGCGCCGAATTGATCAGCCCGACGACCGCAATGCGCGGCGCGTATTCGATCAGATCGCCGGCGCGGCCGCCGGAGAACAGAAAGGGCAGCAGCACTGCCGCGCCGATGCCGGTACGCAGGCCCATCAGCGGAACCGGCCCGAACTGCGGCACCGCGACGCGCATGAACAGGAACGAGGCGCCCCACAGTGCGGCCAGCAGCAGCAGGTCGGACAGATCGCGCGCCCGCATCGATGCTTCAGCCGGGCGGTGTGTCGATCGCGACACCGCTCCAGACCCCGATCACCGCGTAGGCGCGCCACGGTTGCCAGCGCTCCGCGACTGCCCTGGCCTGCGCCGGCGTGTCGACGCCCAGCGCGCGGCGCAGCACGAGGTCGCCGGCCGGGAAGGCGTCGCGCCAGCATAGCGCGCGCATCGCGATGTATTGCGCGGTCCAGTCGCCGATGCCGGAGATCGTGTGCAACATCGCCAGTGTCGGGGGCACCGGCGCGCCGGGTTCGAGCCGCAGCTCGCCGTCGGCACAAGCTCGCGCCAGCGCGACGATCGCACGGGCGCGTATGCCGATGACACCAAGCGCCGCGATGCGATCGGCGGCCACGCCGGCATCGCCGCCCGCAAGCGATTGCGCGGTCGGGAACAGTCGAGAGGGCGCGCCCGGCGGCAGGTCGTCGTCGAGCGTCTCGCCGAAAACCGCGACCAGGCGGCCGGCCAGCGTGCGGGCACGCGCGACCGAAATCTGCTGGCCCAGTATCGCGCGGACCGCCAGTTCGAAGCCGTCGAAGCTGCCCACCAGGCGCAGGCCGGGGACGTACGGCGCCCGCCCGCGGTACGCCCGTTCGAGCGCCGCGGGGTCGCAATCGAAGTCGAGCGCCGCCCTCACCCGCTGCACGAGCGCGTCAGCAACCGGGGTCAGCGAGTCCGAGCAATCGAGTACGGCGCAGCAGCGGTCCGGACATGGCCGCAATGCGATCCAGCCTCGCAGTTCGTTGGCGCCGTGGCGGGCGCGGGCCTTGTCGTCATTGCCGCGGCTGCGAACCTCATCCGCCGCAAGCGGCCAGCGCACCGTGCGCCGCCAGACGCCGCCTTCGACCGACTCGACGCCTTCGACCGACTCGACGCCCTCGATCGCCCGCACGGCGAGGAACTCCAACGCACGCGGCCAGTCGTACGGCGGCCGGTAGGCCAGCTCGAATCGCGGCATGACTCAGGGACAGGACACCAGGGCCTACAGCATCCGCCGATACTGGATGAAGCCGGGACGGTCGGCGATCCGGTCGTAGAGCAAGCGCCCCGCGGTATTGCTCTCGTGCGTGAGCCACCACACGCGATTCGCACCGACGCCGCCGGCCCGCTCATAAACCGCCTCGATCAACGCGCGCCCGACCCCGCGCCCACGCATGTCGTCGACGGTGAACAGATCCTGCAGGTAGCAGTACGGCGCAGCCGTCCAGCAAGAGCGATGAAAGATGTAGTGGACGATGCCGACCAGCCGCTGCGAGTCAGGCGCGAACGCGCCCAGCACATGCATCGGCTCGTCCTCGTCATGAAACCGCGACCAGGTCAGCGCCGTGACCTCCGCCGGAATCTCGACTTCGTAGAAGCGCTGATACCCCAGCCAAAGCGGCTCCCACGCCCCCCGCTCCTCCTCCCGCAACTGCCGAACATTCCATCCAGTCACATCAAGCTCCTCATCTCCCACCCCTTCTCCCTTCTCCCTTCTCCCTTCTCCCCTTCTCTCTACACCTCGATCAGCAAATCATGCGCCGCCACCGTATCCCCCGGCTTCACGTGCACGGCGCGAACGACGCCGTCACGCTCGGCGCGGATCTGCATTTCCATCTTCATCGCCTCGATCGAGACCAGCGGGTCGCCGGCACGGATCTTCTGGCCGGACTTGACGGCGACCGTCACGACCATGCCGGGCATCGGCGCCGGCACGTGCGCGTCGTTGCCCGGCTCGGCCTGCGGGCGCTTCGGCGCGCGAACGGCGCCGGCCTTCTCGATGCGCACGGTCCGCGACTGGCCGTTCAGTTCGAACAGCACGCGGACCACACCGTCCTCCTCGGCCGGCGCCGTGCCGTGCATGCGCACGACCAGCGTCTTGCCCGGGTCGATGTCGATCGCGATCTCGTCGCGCTCGCGCATCCCGTAGAAGAAGGCCTGCGTCGGCAACACGCTGACGTCGCCGAACTGCCTGCGGTGCTCGGCATAGTCGCGAAACACCTTCGGGTACATCAGGTACGAGGCCAGGTCGTTGCCGTCGACCTGCCGGCCGATCGCCTTCGTTGCCTCTTCGCGAGCCTGATCGAAATCGACCGGCGCCAGCCGGTCGCCGGGCCGGTATGGCTGCGGCGGCTTGGCGAGGATCGGGTTCGGGCTGTCGCACTTGAGCACCTTGCGCGCCAGCGCCTGCGGAAACCCGTCGGGCGGAAAGCCCAGTTCGCCGCGAAACAGCGCGACGACGCTTTCGGGGAAGGCGACCTCGCGTTTCGAGTCGGCGATCTCGGCCGCCGTCAGGTCGTTGGCGACCATGAACAGCGCCAGGTCGCCGACGACCTTCGAGGTCGGCGTGACCTTGACGATGTCGCCGAACAGCCGGTTGACATCGGCATAGGCACGCGAAACCTCGGGCCAGCGATGCTCGAGCCCGAGCGCTCGCGCCTGCTCGCGCAGGTTCGTGTACTGGCCGCCGGGCATCTCGTGGCGGTAGACGTCCGAGGTGCCGGCGCGGATCTCGGATTCGAACGGCGCGTACAGACGGCGCACGCCCTCCCAGTAATGAGAGATCGCGTGCACCGCTTCGCCGTCGACCTGCGGGTCGCGCTCGCCGCCTTCGAGCGCCGCGACGATCGCGCCGAGGTTCGGCTGCGACGTGAGCCCGCTCATCGAATCCATCGCGCCGTCGACCGCGTCGGCGCCGGCCTCGACTGCCGCCAGCACCGAAGCCACCGACGCGCCGCTGGTGTCGTGCGTATGGAAATGCACGGGCAGACCGATCTCGCGCTTGAGCGCCGACACCAGCTCGCGCGCGGCGCGCGGCCGGCAGACGCCGGCCATGTCCTTGATGCCGATCACCTGCACGCCGGCACGCTCGAGCTGGTGCGCGATGCGCAGGTAGTAGCGCAGGTCGTACTTGCCGCGCGAGGCGTCGAACAGGTCGCCGGTATAGCAGATCGCGCCTTCGCACAGCCCGCCCGCGTCGTTGACGGCGTCGATCGCCACGCGCATGTTGTCGACCCAGTTCAGCGAATCGAAGACGCGGAACAGGTCGATGCCGCCGGCCGACGCGCGCTGGACGAACTTGCGCACGACGTTGTCCGGGTAGTTCGTGTAGCCGACCGCGTTGCTGCCGCGCAGCAGCATCTGGAACAGGAGGTTCGGAATCGCGTCGCGCAACCGCGCCAGACGCTCCCACGGGTCTTCCTTCAGGAAACGCAGCGCCACGTCGAAGGTCGCGCCGCCCCAGCACTCGAGCGAGAACAGTTGCGGCAGCATGCGCGCGTAATACGGCGCGATGCGCTGCATGTCGATCGTGCGCATCCGCGTGGCCAGCAGCGACTGGTGGGCATCGCGCATCGTCGTATCGGTCAGCAGCACGCGCGGGTTATCGGACATCCATTGCGCGAACTTCTTCGGCCCGAGCTGGTGCAGCAGGTCGCGGGTGCCGGGCGGTACCTTGGCGGTCAGGTCGATCGCTTCGCCGGGCCGCGCGAGCGGATTGTTCGGCGGCTGAACCCCCGGCCAGCGGCGCGGCAGCGGCAGGTGCGCATGCGTCAGATCCGGCCGCGTACGACCCTTGATGTCGGGATGGCCGTTGACGGTGACTTCGCCGAGGAAGCGCAGAAGCCGGGATGCGCGGTCGCGCCGCTTCGGAAAGCGGAACAGCTCGGGAGTCGAATCGATGAAGCGCGTGGTGACCGTGGCGGCGACGAAGTCCGGGTGGTTGATGACGTTCTCGACGAACTGCAGGTTCGTCGACAAGCCGCGGATCCGGAACTCTCGCAGGCCGCGATCCATGCGCCGGATCGCCTCGCGCGCCGACGGCGCCCATGCGGTGACCTTGACCAGCAGCGAGTCGTAGTACGGCGTGATGACCGCGCCGGTGTAGGCGGTGCCGCCGTCGAGCCGCAGTCCGAAGCCGGCCGCGCTTCGATAGGCGGCGATGCGGCCGTAGTCGGGCGTGAACGCCTTCTCGGGATCCTCGGTCGTGATCCGGCACTGCAGCGCGTGCCCGTTCAGGCGGATCGCGGCCTGCGCGGGCACCGGCCCGTCGGGATCGCCGATCCGTGCGCCCTCGGTGATCCGGAGTTGCGCCTTGACGATGTCGATGCCCGTGACCTCTTCGGTCACCGTGTGCTCGACCTGGATGCGCGGATTGACCTCGATGAACCAGAACTCGCCCGTGTCGGCGTCCATCAGGAACTCGACGGTTCCTGCGTGCGTGTAGCCGACCGCGCGGCCGAGCCGCAGCGCCGCCTCGCACAATGCCGCCCGCCGGGCGTCGTCGAGGTACGGCGCCGGCGCGCGTTCGACGACCTTCTGGTTGCGCCGCTGGACCGAGCAGTCGCGCTCGAACAGATGGACGAGCCCGCCATGCGTGTCGCCGATCAGCTGGACCTCGACGTGACGGGCTCGCTCGACGAGCTTCTCGAGGTAAACCTCGTCGTTGCCGAAGGCCGCGGCCGCCTCGCGTCGCGCGACCGGCAACTGCGCTTCGAGCTCGTCGTCGCCGCCGATCACGCGCATGCCGCGGCCGCCGCCGCCCCAGCTCGCCTTCAGCATGACCGGGTAGCCGACCTCGGCGGCCATCCGCTTCGCCTCGGCGAGGTCGGCAGGCTCGTCGCCGCTCTGGGGCAGCGGCGCCGTCGCCGGCATCACCGGCACGCCGGCGGCCACCGCGGCATTGCGTGCGGCGACCTTGTTGCCCAGCGTCGTCATGACTTCGGGACTCGGGCCGACGAACAGGATGCCGGCACGCGCGCACGCACGCGCGAAGTCCGGGTTCTCCGACAGGAAGCCATAACCGGGATGGATCGCGTCGACGCGCGCACGGCGTGCGATCCGGATGATGTCGTCGATGTCCAGGTAGGCCTGCAGCGGCTTCTGCCCTTCGCCGACGAGGTAACTTTCGTCGGCCTTGAAGCGATGCAGCGCGAAGCGATCCTCGTGCGAGTAGATCGCGACAGTCCGCACGCCGAGTTCGGCCGCTGCGCGCATTACGCGGATCGCGATTTCCGAGCGGTTGGCGACCAGCAGAGAGTGGATTCGACGCATTGGGGAGGGGAAGGGAGAAGGGGGAAGGGGGAAGGGGAGGAAGCTTTCGGGCTTCCTGGAAGTTTCAGGAACAGTAGCAGGAATGCGGGTTGCTTTCGCGCTCCGGTAGCATGCACTCCGGTAGCATGCCGTGACCGAAGAACGATCATCCTCCTCACGACGAGATCCACCGATGCTGGTGCCCCGCCGACCGACCCGGATCCTGCTGGCCGCGCTGTGCCTGCCGCTGCTGCTCGCCTCTTGCGGTGGCGGTGGCGGTGGCGGCGGCGATGGCAACGACGACAGTCCGCCCCCCCAGCAGACCGGCCCCGACCCGCTGCTGCCCTCGCAGTGGCATCTCGAAAACACCGGACAGAGCGGCGGCACGGCCGGGCAGGACCTGCGCGCGCGCGGAGCCTGGCAGACGACCCGCGGCGAAGGGACGCGCGTGGCGATCATCGACGATGCGGTGCAGACCGACCACGAGGACCTGGCACCCAACGTCGCCGATTACTTCAACTATCGCCGTCCGGGATCGTCGCCGCTGCCCGAGACGGCCAACGACGACCACGGCACACCCGTGGCCGGCATCGTGGCAGCGCGTGACGAAAACGCCGTCGGCGGCGCCGGCGTGGCGCCACGAGCCAGCCTGGGCGCCTACAACGCGCTGGCGACAGGCACCACGGCCGACATCGCCGATGCGTTGAACCGCGACTTCGGCGCGACCGGCGTCTATCACAACAGCTGGGGATCGCCCGACGACGGCACCCTGCACACTGCCGATTCGAGTTTCGTCGCAGCGATCCAGCGCGGGATCCGCGAAGGCCGCGGCGGACGGGGCGCGATCTACGTGTTCCCGGCCGGCAACGGCGGGCCGAGCGACAACGCGAACTTCGACGGCTACGTGAACAAGCTCGGCATCGTCACGGCTTGCGCGGTCGACCACGACGGCAAGGCCCCGCATTACGCCGAGGCCGGCGCCAACATCCTGGTCTGCGGCCCGTCCGGCAACAGCGTCGCAGCGATCACCACGACGGCGATCGGCAACGGCTATACCAGCGGTTTCAGCGGCACCTCGGCCAGCGCGCCGATGGTGTCCGGCGTGGCTGCATTGATGCTGGCCGCGCGTCCGGAGCTCAGCTGGCGCGACGTCCGGCTGATCCTCGCGCACAGCGCGCGCCAGACCGACCCGGCGCACCCGCGCTGGGTTGCCGGTACCGGCGGACGGCCGGCCCACAATCCGTACTACGGCTTCGGCGCCGTCGATGCGCAAGCGGCCGTGGCGCTGGCCCGAAACTGGAGCTCGGTCGGTGGCAGCGAATCCCTGCTCGAATGCTCGGTCGGCTCCGGGCCCCTCTCGGTCCCGATTCCCGACGCGCCAAGTACGGGCACGCCGACGTCCGTGCGCAACGCGCTGACGGTCGACGGCTGCCCGATCACCCGGATCGAATTCGTCGAGATCCGCTTCAGTGCCTCGCACGGCTATTCCGGCGACCTGCGCATCGACCTGTTCAGCCCGCAGGGATTGGTCAGCCGCCTCGCCGAGAACCGCCTGTGCGACCGCAATGGCGACGGACGGGCCGATTCCTGCGGCGCCTACGACGACTGGCCCTTCGGTTCGGTTCGCCACCTCGACGAGCCGGCCGCCGGGACCTGGACCCTCGAGGTCACAGACCGGCAGACGCAGGACGACGGGCGCCTGACCGGCTGGAGCCTGCACTTCTGGGGACGTTGAATCCGGGAACCTCGATGAAACATCTGCATTCCGCTCCGCTGCTGGCCTTGCTGCTCGGCGTCGCCGCACCGGCCATGGCCGCAACGCCGGCCCAGAAACCGGACGCGGCGGCGGCCGCCACGTCTGCGGCCGCCGTCGCCGCCACGGCAGTGACCAAAGCCGAATCGCCATCCGCCGACGCCACGGCCGACGGCTCGCTGTACTGGTACGACGGCGGCCAACGGCAAGCGCTGCGACTCGACGGCACGCAGCTCGCCGATTTCCGGCTCGCAGCGAAGGATGCGCTGCGCCCGGCCGGCGACGTCGAGAAGAGCGTCTCCGGCACGCTGCCCGACGGCGTGTCGCCGGTATTGCGCAATGCCGGCGCGGCCCCCGGCG
>CALLYQ010000265.1 GCA_937858875.1 uncultured Lautropia sp.
GCCAGCGAGGGCTGGTTCGCTGCCGGCACCTACTCGGGGGGCATCGACAAGCTCGGCCATGCCTGGTCCTTCTATGCCGGCACTCGCCTGGGTGCACGGGCGCTCGGCTGGGCGCAGCTCCCGCACGACGACGCGATCCGCCTGGCCGCCGGCGTCGCCCTCGGCGTCGGGCTCGGAATCGAGGTGCTCGACGGGCTGTCGCGTGGCGGGCAGTACGGCTTCAGCTGGGAAGACATGGCGATGAACGTCGTCGGCGTTGGCGCCGGCGTGCTGATGGAAAGGCGGCCCGAGCTCGACCGCCATCTGGCATTTCGGCTGATGTATCGGCGCGGCGGCCACGAGTGGTACGACAATCACGTGTACCTGCTTGCCTGGCGCTTCTCGGGGCTGTCCGGCATCGGCAGCGGCAATCCGCTGCGTTATCTGGAACTGCTGGCAGGCTACGGCGCACAGGGCTTTCGCAGCGACCTCGACTACAGCGCGGGCGACACGCGCAAGCGCAGCGTCTATCTCGGCATCGGCCTGAATCTGACCGAGCTGCTCGATCGCTGGGTGTTCGCAGGCTCCCGGGGCAGTCGCGCGCAACGCTGGACCGAAGAGGCGCTGCGCTACGTCCAGGTGCCGGGAACGGCGGCGCTGCACGGCTGGCACAAGCGGCCGTGAAGCGGCCTCGAAGTAGACCGTTTCAGCCGAGTCGCGCCCGCTGCTCGCGCAGGCGCGAGGCGGTATCCGAGAACGCGGCCAGGCGCGCGCGCTCCTGCTCGACGATCTCGGCCGGTGCGCGCTGCACGAAACCGGCGTTGCCGAGCTTGCCGCTGGCCTTGGAGATTTCGCCGTCGATCCGGGCGATTTCCTTGTCGAGGCGCTGGCGCTCGGACGCAACGTCGATCTCGACCTTCAGCATCAGGTGCGCGTCGCCGACGATCTGCACCGGCGCCAGCGACGCCGCCGGCAGCGCAGCAACGACTTCGACCGCCTCGAGCCGCGCCAGCGACTTCAGGTAGGGAGCGAAGCCGGTCAGCCGTTCGCGATTGCCGGCAGCGACCAATGGCAGGCGCTGCGCCGGCGAAATGCCCATCTCGCCGCGCAGTGCGCGGCAGGCGTCGACCTGTGCCTTGAGTTCGGCGACCCAGGCTTCGGCGACCTCGTCGATCTGCGACGGGTCGGCCTTCGGGTAGGCCTGGGTCATGATCGAGAAGCGCTGTTCGGCCGCCGCCTGCGTCAGCGCATCGCCCGTCAGCGTCTGCTTGCCGCGTTCGCCGTAGCGGTTGGCCAGCGGGGCAACCTTCTGCCACAGAGCCTCGGTCACGAAGGGGATCACCGGGTGAGCCAGCCGCAGCAGCGCTTCGAGCACGCGCAGCAGCGTCTGGCGCGTTGCCCGGCCGACGGCGGCATCGCCGTCCTGCATCTGCACCTTGGCGAGCTCGAGGTACCAGTCGCAGTACTCGTTCCAGGCGAACTCGTAGATCGCGCGCGATGCGAGGTCGAAGCGATAGTCGGCGAAATGCCGTTCGACCTCGTTCTCGACGCGCTGCAGCTGCGAGACGATCCAGCGGTCGGCCTGGCTGAAGTGCAGGCCGGCGGCTGTGCCGGCCGCGCCGACTGTTGCGCCGGGCTGCGCGAAACCGCAGTCTTGGCCGTCGCAGTTCATCAGCACGAAGCGGGTGGCGTTCCACAGCTTGTTGCAGAAGTTGC
>CALLYQ010000266.1 GCA_937858875.1 uncultured Lautropia sp.
CGGCGAACTGCTGCGGCTCGGCCTGCCGATCGGCGGCGCTTACCTCGTCGAGGTCACTTCGTTCACGTTCATGGCGCTGTTCCTGGCCAGTCTCGGCGCGACCGTGGCCGCCAGCCACCAGGTCGCAGCGAACCTCGCCGCGCTGGCCTACATGGTCCCGATGGCGCTGGCCAATGCAACGAGCACGATGGTGGCGCAGTCGATCGGCGCCGGCAGCCGGCATCGCGCACAGGGCTATGGCCGAACCGGGCTGCTGCTGGCGACCGGCTTCGCCTGCGTGGTTGCCGTCGGCCTGTGGATCGGCCGCGACGCCATCGCTCGCGCCTATACGACCGATGCCGCGGTGATCGCCGCGGCGGCACCGCTCGTGGCCCTGGTCGCCGCATTCCACGTCTTCGACGCGCTGCAGACGACGGCGGCTTTCGTGCTGCGCGCGTACCGGATCACGACGCTGCCGATGCTCGTCTACCTGGTCTGCCTGTGGGGGCTGGGTCTGGGCGGTGGCTGGTGGCTCGCCTTCGGGATCGGCAACAGCGGCGCCTCGATCGCCGATGCGGTGGCCGGCGCTCGCGGCTTCTGGATCGCCGCCGGCTTCAGCCTGATGACGGCGACGCTGCTGATGCTGCTGATCGTGCGCCGGGTCTGGCGCGGCGACGAGGTGCCTGCCGCAGTCTGATGGCTTGCGGGTCGCGCGTATTCGGGCCGATCACACCGGCGGCGGCAGCGAATCCTCTTCGGCAAGTCCCTCGATGCCGCGCGCCGACTCGACCAGCAGGTGCCGGCGGTAGTAGCGCAACTCCTCGATCGACTCGACGATGTCGGCCAGCGCCGTATGCGCGCCGCGCTTCGTGACACCGCGCGCCAGATCGGGGCGCCAGCGCCGGCACAGCTCCTTCAGCGTGCTGACGTCGAGGTTGCGGTAATGGAACCAGGCCTCCAGCCGCGGCATGTAGCGCGCCATGAACCGGCGGTCCTGGCACACCGAGTTGCCGCACATCGGCGAGGCGCGGGCAGGCATCCAAGGTGCCAGGAAATCGAGCATGGCCTGCTCGGCCGTGGCTTCGGTCCAGCGCGACTCGCGCACCCGGTCGATCAGCCCCGAACGCCCGTGCGTCGAGCGATTCCATTGGTCCATCGCGTCGAGCACCGCGTCGGGCTGCGAGATGGCGATCGCCTCGCTCTGCGCGAGCGTGCGCAACTCGCCGTCGGTGATGACGATCGCGATCTCGATCACGCGATCGACCGTTGGGTTCAATCCGCTCATCTCCATGTCGACCCAGGCGAGGAAGCTCTCGTTCGGACGCTGCGGAAGGGTCGGGGCGACGGGCTGTTCGTAAGGCTGCCGAGGGGGGTATGACATAATTTTCTCCGGCCGGCATTCTCCCATACGCCCGGCCAGCGACCGCGGCCAGGCCCCCGGCCGAAGACCGGCCGGCTGCGGAATCGAACGCAAGTTTCCCGAGCATCGCATTGCCTTCACTGCACGGCTTCACCTACGTTTTCGCGGCTGCGCTGCTGCTGTCGGTGCTGCTGCGCTTCTGGCTCACCGGCCGGCAGATGCGCCATGTCGCGCGCCACCGCGACCGGGTGCCAGCCAGCTTCGCCGATCGCGTCGGCCTGCCCGCACACCGACGTGCGGCCGACTACACGGTTGCGCGGGCCCGGCTCGGGCTCGTCGAGACCGTGGTCTCGGCGGCGCTGCTGCTCGTCTTCACGCTGCTCGGCGGCCTGCAGTTCCTGATGGACGCGGCAGCCGCGCTGTTTCCCCGTTCGCCGATGCTCGGCCAACTGACTTTCGTGGCCGCCGTCGCGCTGGCCGGATCGCTCGTCGATCTGCCGATCGAGGCTTGGCGCCGCTTCCGGCTCGAACAGCGCTTCGGCTTCAACCGGATGAGCCCGCGGCTGTTCGTCGTCGACACGCTGAAGTCGCTGTTGCTGGGCGCTGCCTTCGGTCTGCCGCTGCTCGCACTGGTGCTGTGGCTGATGCAGGTCAGCGGCGACCTCTGGTGGCTGTGGGCCTGGTTCGCCTGGATCGCGTTCAGCGTCATGGCGATGCTGGTCTTTCCGACGCTGATTGCACCGATGTTCAACCGCTTCGAACCGCTTCCCGATGGCGAACTGCGCACGCGCGTCGAGCGGCTGCTCGCACGCTGCGGCTTTCGCTCCCGCGGTCTGTTCGTCATGGATGGCAGCCGGCGCTCGGCCCATGGCAACGCCTATTTCACCGGGCTGGGGCGTTCCAAGCGCATCGTGTTCTTCGACACGCTGATCTCGCGCCTCGACGCCGACGAGATCGAGGCGGTGCTCGCGCACGAACTCGGTCACTTCCGGCTGCGCCATGTGCCCAAACGCATTGCCGCCAGCTTCGTGCTGAGCCTGGGCGCGCTGTGGCTGCTCGGCTGGCTGTCGCAGCAGCCGTGGTTCCATCAGTCGCTCGGATTGACGCCGCTGCCGGGCATGTCGAATGCAGCCGCGCTGGTGCTCTTTTTCCTGGTATTGCCGGTGTTCGCGTTTCCGCTGCAACCGCTGTTCGCGCTGCTGTCCCGTCGACACGAATTCGAGGCCGACGCGTTCGCCGCCGAGCACGCAGACCCGCGCCATCTCGTGAACGCGCTGGTCAAGCTCTACCAGGACAACGCTTCGACGCTGACCCCCGATCCGGTCCATTCGGCCTTCCACGATACACACCCTCCAGCCGTTCAACGGATCGGCCGGCTGGCATCGTTCGCGACATGAAACCTGCTCTGACCCGACAGCAACTGCTCTCCCGAAAATCGAGCGCCGCGGCCGGCGCACGCGCCTACACTGCAAGCGAGATCGAGGTCCAGCTGTCGGAACTCGCGGGCTGGACGCTGCGCGACGGCGCGATCGAACGCAGCTTCGCGTTTCGCGACTACCACGACACGATCGCCTTCGTGAACGCGCTGGCCTGGATGGTGCACGGCGAGGACCACCATCCCGACCTGCACGTCGGCTACAACCGCTGCGCGGTCCGCTGGAACACCCACTCCTGCAACGGCGTTTCGGAGAACGACTTCATCTGCGCAGCCAAGTCGGATGCCGTCTTTGGCCGCTGCGGCGCCTGAAACGGCGCTGGTCACGGCCAGCTACGGTCGCCACTACCTGGTAAGGCCGACGGCAACGCCAGGCCGACGGCCCGACGCCGCGGAAGACGATCGCCGCGGCGAACGGCATGCGCAGCACATGCCGACAGGATCGGCGAACCGCGAGCTCATCGCGGTGACCCGCGGCAAGCGTACCGATCCCTGCGTCGGCGACCGGGTACGGTTCCGCACGGTCGGCGACGGGCAGGCGGTCATCGAGTCGATCGAAGCGCGCCGCAACGAGATCCGGCGCAGCGACCCGTGGCGCAGCAAGCTGCTCGCGGCCAACGTCGACCAGGTCGGCATCATGCTGGCGGGCGATCCGCCTTTCTCCGAAGAGCTGCTGCTGCGGATGCTGTCGACCAGCGACGCCGCACGTGTGCCGGCGGCGCTGATCGCGAACAAGAGCGACCTCGCCGAAGCGAGCGCCGCGATCGAAGCGCGGCTCGCCGTCTATCGGGCGCTCGGCCTGAGGGTCTTCGCAGTCGCCGCCGGCAGCGATCCCCAAGCGACCCGCGACACGCTGCGCAACTGGCTCTCCGGACAGACGACGCTGCTGATCGGGCAATCGGGAATGGGCAAGTCGACGCTGGTCAACGCGCTGGTGCCCGACGCCGAACTGCGGACGCAGACGATCTCCGAGGCGCTGGCCACCGGCCGGCATACGACGACCTTCACCCGCCTGTTCGACCTGCCGGCCGAAGTGGCGCCCGACGCGCGGATCGTCGACACGCCCGGCTTCCAGACCTTCGGGCTTGCGCACCTGTCGAGCTCGCAACTGATCCATGCGATGCCGGAGTTCGCTCCGCATCTGGGTCGGTGCCGCTTCAACGACTGCACGCATCGCGACGAACCCGATTGCGCGATCCGGGCGGCCGCGAAGGCCGGCGAACTCGATGCGCGCAGGCTGCAGCTCTACGGCCGCCTGGTGGACGAAACCCTCAGGAACCCATCCAGGCCGAGACCGTGATCAGCGCGTACAGTCCGATCCACATCAACAGCGAGCGCCAGACCAGGCCTGCAGCGGCCTGAAGGCTTGCCGGCCGGGCCTCGTTGCCGGGGGAATCGCCGGCCGTCGCCGAGTCGGGCCCGACCCCTGCGGCGTCGACGTCGGCGAGCCGCAAGCCGAGTGCGCCGCCGCCCGCAGCGAGCAGCAAAGTGCGGGCGTCGCGAAGCCCGGCCGCGACCGCCGCGCGCCAGCAGTACAGCGCCTCCTCGAAGTTGCCGACGACGGCGAAGCCGCCGGCGCTCAAGCGCACCGGCAACCAGTCGATCGCTTCGAAAGCGCTGACGGCGAACCTGCCCCACGGCGAGACCGCGGCAAGATCGGCGGGGTCCAGCGGGTCTACGTCG
>CALLYQ010000267.1 GCA_937858875.1 uncultured Lautropia sp.
CGATTCGAAGGCGCCGCTCCCAATCTGCTGAAGCTCGCCGAACTCTACGGCGTCGGCCCGCTGCTGTTCGCACGACCGGCCTCGGCCGGCACGACGGCACGCGCCGGAGCGGCGGCATGACGGCTGCGATCGATGTCCGCTCGGTCGTCAAGCGCTACGGAAGCTTCGAGGCGCTCAAGGGCGTCAGCCTGTCGATCGAGCGCGGCGAATTCTTCGGGCTGCTGGGTCCGAACGGTGCCGGCAAGACGACGCTGATCTCGATCATCGCCGGGCTCGGCCGCCCCGACGCCGGCGAGGTCCGCGTCATGGGCCACGCGGTCGGCGACGACTTCCGCGCCGCGCGCCGCGCGCTCGGCGTGGTGCCGCAGGAACTGGTCTTCGACCCGTTCTTCACGGTGCGCGAAACGCTGCGGCTGACCTCCGGCTACTACGGCATCCGGCGCAACGACGACTGGATCGACGAAATCCTGGCCAACCTCGACCTGACCGACAAGGCCGACGCGAACATGCGCGCGCTGTCCGGCGGCATGAAGCGGCGCGTGCTGGTTGCGCAGGCGCTGGTCCACCGGCCGCCGGTCATCGTCCTCGACGAACCGACCGCAGGCGTCGACGTCGAGCTGCGGCAGACGCTGTGGAAGTTCGTGCGCCGGCTCAACGACGACGGCCATACGATCGTGCTGACGACGCACTATCTCGAGGAAGCGCAGGAGCTGTGCGGACGCGTGGCGATGCTCAAGCACGGGCAGGTCGTCGCACTCGACGGCACGCACGCGCTGCTGCGCCGCTTCCCCGGCCACCGGTTGCACCTGCTGCTGTCGCAGGCGCCGCTGCCGCCCGAACTCGAGGCGCTGCGCATCGAAGACGTAGACCGGCCGGTGCCGCACGTGACGCTGCGCGTCGACGACTACGAGGCGATCGAATGGATCCTCGCCTCGGTGCGCAACGCCGGCTGCCGGATCGAGGAGATGGAACTCGAGCACGCCGACCTCGAGGACGTCTTCGTCCGGATCATGAAGGACAACCGATGAAGCACAACCGCTGAAGCCGTGTCGATGAGCTCCGAACGCTTTTCCGCCGCCGGCTTCCTGACGCTGTTCCAGAAGGAGCTGCTGCGCTTCCTGAAGGTCGCGTTCCAGACGGTCGGCGCGCCGGTGCTGACCTCGATGCTGTACCTGCTCGTCTTCGGGCACGTGCTCGACAAGCGGGTTCAAGTCTTCGAGGGCGTAAGCTACACGGCGTTCCTGGTGCCGGGGCTCGTGATGATGTCGGTGCTGCAGAACGCGTTCGCCAACACCTCGTCGTCGATGGTGCAGAGCAAGATCACCGGCAACATCGTGTTCGTGCTGCTGCCGCCGCTGTCGCATCTGGAGATCTACGCCGCCTACGTGCTCGCGGCGATGGTGCGCGGGATGATGGTCGGCCTGGGCGTGTTCCTGGTCACCGCCTGGTTCGCCGAGCCGGGTTTCCACAGCTTCGGCTGGATCGTCGCGTTCGCGCTGCTGGGCAGTGCGATCCTCGGTACAATGGGGTTGATCGGGGGCATCTGGGCCGACAAGTTCGACCAGATCGCGGCGTTCCAGAACTTCGTCGTCATGCCGCTCACCTTCCTGTCCGGCGTCTTCTATTCGGTGAAGTCGCTGCCTGGAATCTGGCAGACGGTGTCGCATCTGAACCCGTTCTTCTACATGGTCGACGGCTTTCGCTACGGCTTCTTCGGCGTGTCCGACGTGCCGCCGCAGCTCAGCCTGTCGATCGTCGCCGCCACGCTGGTCGTAGTGGCGGCCCTGGCGCTGTCGATGCTGCGCCGGGGATACAAGCTGCGTACCTGAGCCGCCCCCGGCCCTGACCACCCCGCCCATCCGGAAGTCCGAGGAACTCCCATGCCCACACCCGAAGACCTGCGCGACTGGATCGCGGCCTCGCTCGACTGCGAGAAGCTCGAAGTCAGCGGCGACGGCCGCCATTTCGAAGCCCTGATCGTTTCGCCCGCCTTCGAGGGCAAGCGCGCCGTGCAGCGCCACCAGATCGTCTACAAGGCGCTCGGCGACCGGATGCGCGAGGAAGTCCACGCGCTGTCGATGAAGACGCTGACGCCCGACGAATACGCCAGCGGCGGCTGAGAGCCTGTGAACGTGGACCGGTTGCGAATCGTCGGCGGAACGCCGCTGCGCGGCGAGGTGCCGGTATCGGGCGCCAAGAACGCGGCGCTGCCGATCCTGTGCGCCGCGTTGCTGGCCGACGGCCCGCTCGAACTGAGCAACGTCCCGGGCCTGCACGATGTCGCCACTACGCTGAAGCTGCTCGGCCAGATGGGCGCGCGCAGCACGCGCGACGGCGAGCGCGTGTCGATCGACTGTTCGCAGCTCGCGACCCCCGAGGCGCCCTATGAACTGGTGCGCACGATGCGCGCATCGATCCTCGTGCTCGGACCGCTGCTGGCCCGCTTCGGCGAGGCCCGCGTCGCGCTGCCCGGCGGCTGCGCGATCGGCCAGCGCCCGGTCGACCAGCACATCAAGGGGCTGCAGGCGATGGGCGCGCAGATCGCGATCGAGCACGGCGACGTCGTCGCCCGCGCGTCGCGGCTGAAGGGCGCGCGCATAGTCACCGACATGGTCACCGTCACCGGTACCGAGAACCTGATGATGGCTGCCACGCTGGCCGACGGCGAAACGGTCATCGAGAATGCCGCTCGCGAGCCGGAGATCGTCGACCTGGCCGAGGCGCTGGTCGCGATGGGTGCGCGCATCGAAGGCGCCGGCACCGACCGTGTCGTCGTGCAGGGTGTCGAGCGACTGCACGGCGCCGCGCACCGCGTGATGGCCGATCGCATCGAGGCCGGCACCTTCCTGTGCGCGGCGGCCGCCACGCGCGGCGAGATCGTGCTGACCGGCTCGCTGCCGCAGACGATGGACGCAACGCTGGACAAGCTGCGCGAGGCCGGAGCGATCGTCGCATGCGGCGCCGACACGATCCGGCTGCGGATGCCGCAGCGGCCGCGTGCGGTCAAGCTGCGCACTGCGCCCTACCCGGGCCTGGCCACCGACATGCAGGCGCAGTTCATGGCGCTGAACTGCGTGGCCGAAGGCATCGGTGTCGTCACCGAGACGATCTTCGAGAACCGCTTTATGCACGTGCTCGAACTGCAGCGGCTGGGCGCCGACATCACGATCGAGGGCAACACGGCGATCGTGCGCGGCGTGCCGAGCCTGCAGGGTGCCGCAGTGATGGCGACCGACCTGCGCGCTTCGGCCGGGCTCGTGATCGCCGGCCTGGTGGCCGAAGGCGAGACGATCGTCGACCGCATCTACCATCTGGATCGCGGCTACGAGAAGATGGAAGACAAGCTCGTCGCGCTGGGCGCGCGGATCGAGCGCCTGCGCAGCACTGCGGCGGCTGCCGCCTGAACCGTCGCGACCGAGTCCGTTCACGCCCGCCAATCATTCGAGAAAGCCTTGATCACGCTCGCGCTGTCCAAGGGACGCATCTTCGACGAAACGCTGCCGCTGCTGGCGGCCGCCGGCATCGCCGTCGATCCGGCCATCGCCAACTCGCGAAAGCTGATCCTGCCGACCGCCGATCCGGGCCTGCGGCTGATCATCGTGCGCGCCACCGACGTACCGACCTACGTGCAATACGGCGCGGCCGACATCGGCGTGGCCGGGCGCGACGTTCTGCTCGAGCACGGCGGCGAGGGGCTGTACCAGCCGGTCGATCTCGGCATCGCGCGCTGCCGTCTCAGCGTCGCGGCGCCCGAAGGCTTCGACTATGCGTCGGCCGTGCGCCGCGGTTCGCGTCTGAGCGTTGCGACCAAGTATCTGCAGTGCGCACGCGAGCACTTTGCGGCCAAGGGCGTGCACGTCGACCTGGTCAAGCTCTACGGTTCGATGGAGCTGGCGCCCCTGGTCGGGCTGGCCGATGCGATCGTCGACCTGGTGAGCACCGGCAGCACGCTGCGTGCGAACCACCTCGTCGAGGTCGAGCAGATCATGCAGATCACGTCGCGGCTGATCGTCAACCAGGCGTCGATGAAGACGCGCTCCGACGAACTCGAGCCGCTGATCGCCGCGCTGTCTGCGGCGGTGGCCGGCGAGGGCGCGCCGGCGTTCGCGGGAGTCGCAGAATGAATACGAAGGATGCAGCGGGTGCGCCCGCCGTGCCGGGAAGCGGCGTGTCGTCGATCGCCACGCCGGCCGACATCCGCCGCCTCGACAGCGCCGCATCCGACTTCGACCAAAGACTGAGCGCGCTGCTGGCCTGGGAAGACGAACAGGATGCGACGATCGAGCGCACGGTCGCGGATATCCTGGCCGACGTGCGCAAGCGCGGCGACGCGGCCGTGCTCGAGTACACGCGCCGCTTCGACCGCGTCGACGCGGCTTCGGTCGCCGAACTCGAGCTGGCGCCGGCCGAGCTGCAGGCGGCCCTGGACGGCCTCGACGCGGCCACGCGCGAGGCGCTCGAGGCGGCCGCCGACCGCGTGCGCCGCTATCACGAGCATCAGCGCGCCGGCGACTGGTCGTTCACCGAGGCCGACGGCACGCGGCTGGGCCAGTTCGTGCGTGCGCTCGATCGCGCCGGGCTCTACGTGCCCGGCGGCAAGGCCGCGTATCCGTCGTCCGTGCTGATGAATGCCTTGCCGGCCAAGGTTGCCGGCGTCGGCGAGCTGATCATGGTCGTGCCCACGCCTGACGGCGTTCGCAATCCGATCGTGCTGGCTGCCGCGCGCATCGCCGGCGTCGACCGCGTGTTCGCGATCGGCGGCGCCCAGGCGGTCGGTGCACTGGCCTATGGTACCCGGACGATTCCGGCCGTCGACAAGATCGTCGGGCCCGGCAACGCCTACGTCGCGGCGGCCAAGCGGCGCGTGTTCGGCACCGTCGGTATCGACATGATCGCTGGCCCGTCGGAGATTCTCGTGATCTGCGACGGCGGCACCGACCCCGACTGGATCGCGATGGACCTGTTCTCGCAGGCCGAGCACGACGAGATGGCGCAGGCGATCCTGCTGACTCCGGATGCCGGATTCGTCGAGCGGGTTGCCGAATCGATCGTCCGGCTGCTGCCGACGATGCCGCGCGCCGAAGTGATCGCGAAGTCGCTGGCCGACCGCTGTGCACTGATCCGCGTTCGCGACCTCGAAGAGGCCTGCGAGATTGCCAACCGGATCGCGCCCGAGCACCTCGAGATTTCGACCGACGACCCGCAGCGATGGGCCGAGCGGATTCGCCACGCGGGTGCGATCTTCCTCGGCCGCTACGCGTCGGAGGCGATCGGCGACTACTGCGCCGGGCCCAACCACGTGCTGCCGACGATGCGCACCGCGCGCTTCTCGTCGCCGCTGGGCGTCTACGATTTCCAGAAGCGCTCGAGCCTGATCGAGGTGTCGGCCGACGGCGCGCGCACGCTGGGAACCATCGCGTCGACGCTGGCGCGCGGCGAAGGGCTGCAGGCGCACGCGCGCAGCGCCGAGCTGCGCTACGAGAGCCGCTGAGCCGGCAGCGCAG
>CALLYQ010000268.1 GCA_937858875.1 uncultured Lautropia sp.
GCATGCCGGTGGTGTCGACGTAGTCGGCTACGATCCCGACGTCGGCGACCTCACGCCGCATCGCGTCGAGCACACCGTCGCTGGACAGCTCCTGCAGGTCGACGTCGATGTCCGGATGCTCGACGAGGAATCGACCGATCAGCGGCGGCAGCACCTCCGACATCGCCGCGGTATTGCTCAGCACACGCACCGTGCCGCGCAGGCCGCGGCCGAAACCGGCCATCCCGGTATGCAACGCATCGAGTTCGAGCAGCACGCGGCCGGCATGCCGCTCCAGCGCCCGGCCGGCATCGGTGGGCACGGCCCCCTTCTTCGAGCGCTCGAGCAGCCGCACGCCTGCCACGTGCTCCAGGCCCTTGATGCGCTCGCTGGCGGCGGCCAGCGACAAGCTCATCGTTCGCGCAGCGCCGGTGATGGTGCCCTGTTCGAGCACCGCGACGAACAGGCGGAGGTCGAACGGGTCGATACGATAGTCGAGGGCTTTGTTCGCAGCCGGCATCGTCGCTTCCTTCGGTTTTCCCGAAGGATATCCGCGGTGCTTCGTTCTGGACAGTGCGCGGGGCGCCGACGAACATCGGCGCATGGATGCTCAACAATCGGTGACGATCGGTGTCGTGTTCATGCTCGCCGGCGTGGTCAAGGGAATCTCGGGCATGGGCCTGCCCACTGTGGCGATGAGCCTGCTCGGCCTGCTGATGGCGCCGGCGCAGGCCGCAGCGCTGCTCGTGCTGCCCTCGCTCGCGACCAACGTGGCGCAGTGCCGAGGCCCTGCCCTGCGAACACTGGCGCGACACCTGTGGCCGCTGTGGCTGGCGCTGGTGCTCGCCACCGTGTTCATGCCCCGGATCGGACTGGGCGGGTCGGGCGGCCATGCCCGCACATTCCTCGGCGTGGTCCTGTTGGTCTACGGCGCCTGGGGCCTGTGGCGTCCGGCACTTCCGCGAATCGACGCCGATCGCCCCGTGCCGGCGATCAGCGCCGGAGCGCTCACCGGCGCGGTGACTGCCGCCACCGCCGTGTTCGTGATTCCGATGGTGCCCTACCTGCAGGCACTGCGACTGGACAAGGACACGATGATCCAGGCGCTCGGCCTGTCGTTCACGATTGCGACACTGGCTCTGGCTTTGCGCCTGCAAAGAGCCGACGCACTGCCGGCGCTGTCGCCGCTGACCGGGCTCGCGCTGCTGTCGTCCTTCGTCGGACTGTGGCTGGGTGCGCGGCTGCGCGCGAAGTTCAGCCAGCAGGTGTTCCAGCGCGCGCTGTTCGTCGTTTTTCTGGCGCTGGGGGTGGCGAATCTGTGGCGCGGATCGTAAGAGCCAGATCCCCGGGAACAAACTCCCATGACGGGAGTTCAGAATTCCAGCACATCCCCCCTCTCCAGAATCCTCGGCGAGAACCTTCCCGCCCACGCATCGATCTCCCGCTCGATCGTCGCCTGGTCACTCGGCTTCAGATGCGTGATCAGCACCTTCGGATCGCGGCGCAGCTTGGCAAGCTCCTCCCCGAGCTGAATCGGATACAGGTGCCGGGCCGTAGTGGCGAGGTCCCGTTCGCGGTTCGAGAACGCGGTTTCGATGATCAGGTAGCGCAGATCGTCGACGCCGTTGACCTGGCGCCAGAACTCGTCGTTCGGGCCGGTGTCGCCCGAGAACACGAGCGAGCCCTGGCCCGACGATAGCTGGAATCCGACGGCGGGCACCGTGTGGCTGGCCGACAGGCTGCGCACGCGGCGTTGGCCGAGTCGCACCGTTTCGTCGATTCCCATCGGCTCGAAGCGCATCCACGGCCGCTCGTAGTGCGGTATCTCGGTGAAGTCGGGCCAGATCACCCAGTTGAAGATGTGCGTGCGCAACGCCTCGATCGTTTCGGGCAGCGCGTGCACGACGATCGGCTTCTTGCGCAGGCTGCCTACCGAGTCGACGAGCAGCGGCAGCGCAGCGATGTGGTCGAGGTGAGAATGCGTGAGGAACACGTGGTCGATGGCCGCGAGTTCCGCGATGCTCAGGTCTTCGACGCCCGTGCCGGCGTCGAGCAGGATGTCGTCGTCGACCAGGAACGAGGTCGTCCGGGCGCGTGCGCCGATCCCGCCGCTACACCCGAGGACCCGTACCTTCATCAGAGCTCCGGCCAGTTCGCCGCCGTTCGCGCTGCCGCCTGCCGTTCGGCTGCGGCAGCAGCGCCTGTCCATTGTTGTCGTGCTGCGCGTTCTTGCTGCGAAAGTCCTGGATTGTAAGGGGCCGACTGCTCGCGGGCGCGCGCATTATTTCTCGGTACGAACAGCCTGACCGGGTCGCTGCGGCCCGCGATGTCGACCTGCGCGAGCTCATCGAATTCCTGGCCGCGGCAGGCGGCGACCGTGGTCTCGCCGATCAGGATCGGCCTTTCCAGGATCTTGGTCAGGCCTTCGATGCGCGAGGCGAGGTTCACCGCGTCGCCGATCGCCGTGTAGGTGCGGCGCAGCGCCGACCCCATGTCGCCCACGCGAACCACGCCGGTGAAGACTCCGATGCCGATCGCCAGCGGCGGCAGGCCGCGCGAGACGAAGTCGACCGACATGCGCCTCGCTTCTTCCTGCATCGACCACGCGGCTTCGACCGCATGGTCGGCATGCAGCGGGTCGTCGAGCGGCGCTCCCCAGAAGGCCATGACGGCGTCGCCGATGTACTTGTCGACGGTACCGCCGTGCCGGTGGATCGCCGCGGTCAGGCCGGTCAGCACGGTGTTCAGGTACTCGCGCAGCGCCGCCGGATCCATCGATTCGGCCATCCGCGTGAAGCCGCGGATATCGGCGAACAGGATCGTCAGTTCACGATCGGTGCTCTCCGTCATGCGCCAGCGCACCGGGTCGCGGGCCATCTGCTCCACGAGTGCCGGCGACACGTATTCGCCGAAGAGCCGGATCACTGCGCGACGCGCGCGGCCTTCGGCCAGGTAGCCGAACAGCAGGTTGAAGGCGGTCAGCAGCAGCACGGCCGCCATCGATGCGGTCACCGGCAGCACCAGCCCGAGGTTCGAATAGGCGATCGCGTTGCCGCCGGCGATCGTCATCAGTGCGAGCATGCCGGCCAGCACGGTGCCGATCGGCCCGAGCACCGGCAGGATCAGCGCGAGCGCACCGCCGATGATCAGCGTGCTCGCCGCGGCGATCGCACCGGCCTCGGCCGGGCGACGCATCAGCCGCTGGTCCAGCGCGCCGGCGATCAGCGACGCATGGATTTCGACACCGGGGTAGACCTCGCTGACCGGCGTCGGACGCAGGTCGGTCAGGCCGGGCGCCGATGTGCCGACCAGCGCGATGCGGTCGTGCAGCAGCGACCAGTCGACCTTGCCGGTGAGCACGTCGGTGGCCGACAGATACTGGAAGCGGCCGCCCGACGAGCCGCCGCGCCCGGCGTAGGGCACCATCGCCGTGTAGCCGAAGGACACCGGAATGTCGACTCGACCGCGCGGGCCGTGCAGGCGCAGCCAGTCGCCTTCGGCGACCGTCGCGCCGGATCCGAGATGCTGCCGCATCACCGCGATCGCGAACGAGGCGTAGATCCGCCCTTCGTGATGAGCGAGCAGCGGCATCGCGCGAATCCGCCCGTCGACATCGATGCCGGCGCCAACGAAAGGATTGAAGAAACCCTGTGCCGCAGCCGCCTGACCGAGCGCCGCGATGTTCGCGCCGTAGCCGTCTGCGTGGACCAGCGACGCAGCCAGGCCGGGCGCTGCCTCGTCATCGAAGACCGGCATCGGCAGGCTGCCGCTTTGCCGGCCGCGCCGATCGCTGCTCAGGTAGTAGCCGAGCACGGTCGGACGGTTGCGCAGCGCCTGCGCCAGCCTTGCGTCGCCGGCGACTCCGAGTTGCGGCTCGGCGAACAGCATGTCGAACCCGAGCACCGATGGCGCCCCGTGCCGAAAGATCGCGTCGATCAGGTCGGCTATCCGCTCGCGTGGCCACGGCCAACGCCCCTGTTCGGCAAGGCTGCGCTCGTCGACGTCGATGATGACGATGCGCGGATCGGGGACCGGCGTCAGCAGCGCCTGGCGGCTATCGTAGAACTGCCTGTCGACCGCCGCCAGCGTATCGAAGGGGCGCCAGCCGAGGTCGTGGGCAAGCATCAGCACCACAATCGAAAGCCCGGCCAGGGCCCGCAACAACCGGGATCGCTGCAGCGCCGTCATCGCAGGGAACCGGCCGAACTCAGGAACCGAGCCGGAAGCGCAGCATGGCTCCCGCCAGTTCGATCAGATCACCGTCGGAGAGCTGATGCGCGTTCAGCCCGATCAGGTCGCCGTTGACCTGCGGGAAAGTCAGGCCTTCGAGATGTGTGATGAAGAATCCGCCCTTGCGCCGCGAGATCACGGCCACCTGCGCGGCGGCGCCGCCGATCCGGTTGATCGTGCGTTCGAGCACCTGTCGCTGCCCGGCTTGCGGGCCGTTCAGGTGTTCGACCGACGCCAGTCGTCCGCCCGGGTCCGCGTCGCCCGCGTTGGCCGGGTCGGCCGGGTCGGCCGGGTCGGCCGGGTCGGCGGGTAGCATGTCGGAGGCGTGCGCGTTGCCCGACAGCAGGTCGAAGCTGGGCGCGACCGCGAATGCGGGGCTGGACTCACCGGGAGGCGCATCGCCGGTCTGCGCTGGCAATCTTCGCTCGGACGCGCGGCGATCGGCGACCCTGCGCTCGGCCCCTCTGCGCTCGGCCCCTCTGCGCTCGGCCGACCGGCGCTCGAGCGCCGGCGATGCCCGATCCGATCCGGCCGATTCGGACTCGGACAGGGATGTCTCGGATGCCTCGAATCGCAATCGGTAGATGCCGATATCGATGACGTCACCATCGGCCAGGACCCGATGCTGGATCGGCAGGCCGTTGACCAGCGTGCCGTTGCGACTGTTCAGGTCGTAGATGACGAACTCGCCGTTACGGCGGCGAAGCAGCGCGTGCTCGCCGCTGACCGTCAGGTCATCGAGCGGCAGGTCGTTGTACGGCCGCCTCCCGATGGTCAGCATGCTGAGCTCGACGGGCACGACGCGCAGTTCTTCCGGGGCGCCGCCGAGATACAGGCGAAGCGTCGGCAGTTCTGCGTGCCGGGCAATACCGGACTGATCGGAAACCGACACTTGCGGGGCCGCGAAGAAAGATGGCGTTTCCGGCCAGCCTACCCGTGCGCGACGCGGTACGCAGGCAGGCCTGTCACGAACGGCCCTCCGGCACCGCCAGGCGGCGGTACCGGAGGGTGACAACGGCGCGCTGCGGCGCCGACGCCCGGGTCACGCGAGCCGATGTCCGGGTCGCGCGACCCCGCTATTCAGGCGGCGCGACTTGCCTGCTGCTGGCGGGCGGAGATCAGCTTGCCCCAGCCGATCACGATCAGCGCGCCGACGACTTCCGCGATCAGCTTGGTGGTGGTGGTGGGCTCGCCGAGCCAGCCGACGACGACCGGATCGCCGATCATCATGCCGCCGGCGATCCAGCCCAGCAGCGCGCCCCCGAAGGTCACGACGATCGGGTAGCGTTCGATC
>CALLYQ010000269.1 GCA_937858875.1 uncultured Lautropia sp.
GAGTTCGACGGCGACCTCGACGACTACGCGGACTGGCTGCTGCGTTCGAAGCCGGGCGACAGAGCCGCCGGGAGCAGCGGCAACGCTGCCGGCAACCGGGGTGATTCGCCCGACGGAGTTCCGGGCGATGAGACCCGCAGCCAGTCCGTCGGCGGCGATCGCCGCGAAGCCCGACGCCAGGCCGCCGAGCGCCGCGCTCAGCTCGCCACGCAACTGGCGCCCCTGGAACGGCAACTGCGCAAGCTCGAATCCGAACTCGAGCGCACCGAGCGCGAACTGGCCGCGCTCGACTCGGCGCTGGCCCAACCCGAGGCCTACGACGACACGCAGCGCGCCGCCGGGATGTCGCGCGAACGCGCCGCGCTGGCGAAGCGCCGCGACGAGATCGAGCACGACTGGCTCGAGGCGGCAGCCGAGCGCGACGCCCTGCGCGATCGCTTCGAAGGCACCTGAGCTTCCGCCGGTTCCGTTGACACGGTCAGCAGTGCTTCATAAGATTCATCTTCGCCACATCTTATTTGCCGATGCCTGCACCTGCCATTTGCCGCGAAGACGAAGTCGTCTTCCTGGTCCATAACTTCTACGCCAGCGTACGCCAGGACGCGCTGCTCGGTCCGGTGTTCGATGCGCACGTCGACGACTGGGACGAGCACCTGGCCAAGCTCGTCGACTTCTGGTCGTCTGCGTTGCGCGGCAGCGCGCGTTATCGCGGCTCGCCGATGGTCGCCCACGCGGCCTTGCCGGGGCTGAATCCGGGCCTGTTCCATCGCTGGCTCGAGCTGTTCCGCCAGACCACGGCGAGACTCGACAATGCGCCGATGCGCGCACGCGCCGAGGAACTCGCCTCCCGGATCGCCGAAAGCCTCTGGTACGGCTATCAGATGCATCGCGATCCCGACACGCTGCCCGCCTCGCTGCACGGCGTCGCGCCGCAGCGATCGGCTTCGGTCTGATCGGCGCCGCCGCTCGAGGACTCGCGCAATGCGGCTGACGATGATGACCGACTTCGCACTGCGCCTGCTGATCTACGTGGCGCAGCGTCCGGAGCGCCTGTGCACGATCGTCGAGGTCGCCCGCGCCTATCGCATCTCCGAGGCGCATCTGATGAAGGTCACGCACCAGCTCGCGCTCGATGGCTGGATCGAGACCGTGCGCGGCAAGGGCGGCGGCATGCGGCTCGCCGTTCCGCCCGAGCAGATCCGAGTCGGCGCCGTCGTGCGCAGCGTCGAAAAGGACTTCCGGCTCGCCGAATGCTTCGGAGCCGACAGTACCTGTGGGCTGGGCGCCAATTGCCGCTTGTCCAGCTTGTTCGGCGCCGCGCTGCAAAGCTTCTTCGATACGCTGGACGCCAGCACCCTGGCGGACCTGCTGCCCTCGCCGGCCGGGGCCGAGCCGCTCCGCTTCGTGGCGCCTTCCGGGGGCCTGAAACCCTCCAAGGACGCGACCCCCACCGAGTTTCCGGAGACGCCGGTTCAGCGTCTGCCCTCGCCCTCCTCGCGCCGGTCCTCGCCGTCGCTGCCCCGCGCCGACGGCCTGAGTTCCTTGCCGTAAAGCTCGTCCATCGGCGGGCCCCGGTCGGTATCGACGAGTCCCTTCGACAGGTCTTCGTGCCCCTGTGCGCCGACGTTCGTAACCGGGTCGTCACCATCCGACTGGTTGCCGGCCGACTGGTCGCGCTCGTGCGGCATCCGCGGCAGCTGCCGCCCGCCGCGCGTGGGCAGCGTCGAACCCTGCGGGTCGGCGTCGCGCTGCGTGTCGCTGTCCAGCTCGCCGCCCTGACTGTCGGCAAAGCGCCGACTCACCGCTTCGCCCTCCGTGGCGAAGTCGTCCGTACGCGCCGCGTCCGCTTCCTGCTTGGAACGGGGATCGTTCCCGATGTCCCGCGACCCCTGCCGCGCATCATCGATCTGCCGTATGGCATCCCCGGGTCGTTTTTCGCCAGCCATGCCTGCTCCTTCGGTCTCGACGATCCGGAAACCACGCAATCCCGATGCCCGCTGCTGTCCAGTAGAATCGAAGCATGAGCACGCATCCATACACCCAGGCCGGGGTCGTCGGCACCGGCGCCATGGGGCGCGGCATCGCTCAACTGCTTGCGCAGTGCGGCGTGCCGGTCCGCCTGTTCGACAGCAACGCGGCGGCCGTCGAGTCCGCGATCACGCAGATCGCGGGCATTTTCGGCAAGCTCGCCGAAAAGGGTCGCATGACCGAGGATGCGGCATCGGCCGCCAGCGCGCGGCTGCAGCCAGCGGCCTCGCTCGAAGCGCTGGCCGGCTGCGATCTGGTCGTCGAGGCAATCGTCGAACGCCTGGATGCCAAGCGGCAGCTGTTCGCCGCGCTCGAAGCCATCGTCGGCGACTCGGCCGTGCTCGCCACCAACACTTCGTCGCTGTCGGTCACGGCGATCGCGGCCGGCTGCAAGCTGCCGGGGCGCGTCGTCGGCTGGCATTTCTTCAACCCGGTTCCTTTGATGAAGGTCGTCGAGGTCGTCCAGGGCGCGCGCACCGAGCGCTCGATCGTCGACGACCTGGTCGCGCTCAGCCATGCCACGGGCCACCTGCCGGTCGTCGCCCAGGACACGCCGGGCTTCATCGTCAACCATGCCGGACGCGGCTACGGCACCGAGTCGCTGAAGGCATTGTCCGAAGGCGTCGCCGACATTCCGACGATCGACCGGATCCTGCGCGAGCAGGTCAGCTTCGACGGCAGCGGCTTTCGCCTCGGTCCGTTCGAGCTGATGGACCTGACCGGACTCGACGTCTCGCACCCGGTCATGGAGTCGATCTACCGGCAGTTCTACGACGAGGCGCGCTTCCGGCCGTCGGTGATCACGCAGCAGCGCACCGACGCCGGCCTGTTCGGTCGCAAGACCGGCGAAGGCTTCTATCGCTACGAAGACGGCCGCGCGCAGACGGCCGCCGAGGCGCCGCCGCCCAATGCGGCGTCCTCCCCCACGGTCTGGGTCGCGCCAGGGCCGCGCCAGGCGATGGTCGCCGAAGTCGCCGCCTCGCTGGGCGCCACGATCGACACCTGGTCCGAACCGGCCGCCGGCTCGCTGGTGCTGGTCGCGCCGCTGGGGCTCGATGCCACGGCGGCCGCCCGCGGCCTGCCGGCCGAGCGCGCCGTCGCCATCGACACGCTGTTCCCGATCGCCCGCGGCGCCTGCCAGCGTCGCGTGCTGATGACGACAC
>CALLYQ010000270.1 GCA_937858875.1 uncultured Lautropia sp.
CGGTCGCGGTGGCCGTCGGCGACGTTGCCGACCGGCTGGTCGAGCGGCTTGCCGAACGCGTGCCGAAGATCAGGGTCGGTCCGGGCGTGGACCGCGAAGCCGAGATGGGGCCGCTGGTCACCAGCGCACACCTCGACAAGGTGCGCGGATACGTCGATGCCGGTGTGGCCGAAGGTGCGAATCTCGTCATCGACGGTCGCGACCTGAAGGTGGCCGGCGGCGAACGGGGCTTCTTCCTCGGCGGCTGTCTGTTCGACGACGTGAAGCCGGAGATGCGCATCTACCAGGAGGAGATCTTCGGGCCGGTGCTCGGCATCGTCCGCGCGGCCGACTTCGAGCAGGCGCTGAAACTGATCAACGATCACGAGTTCGGCAACGGCTGCGCGATCTTCACGCGCGACGGCGACGCGGCGCGCGAGTTCGCGACTCGCGTGCAGATCGGCATGGTCGGCGTCAACGTGCCGATCCCGGTGCCGATGGCCTTCCACTCGTTCGGCGGCTGGAAGGCCTCGCTGTTCGGCGATCACCACATGCACGGCCCCGAAGGCGTGCGCTTCTACACTCGCTACAAGGCCGTCACGCAGCGCTGGCCGACCGGCATCCGCGCCGGCGCCGAGTTCGTGATGCCCACGATGAAATAAGCGCATCGCCGGACGAACGGCCCGGCGCGCACCGAAACCTGGAGCGACTGATGACACTGCAACTGAAGGACATGGCGCTGCTGAAGACCAAGGGCTACATCGACGGCAACTGGGTCGATGGCGACGGCGGCAAGCGCATCACGGTCACGAATCCGGCTACCGGCGAGACGGTCGCCGAAGTTGCCGACATGGGGGCAGCCGAAACGCGTCGCGCGATCGAGGCAGCCGATCGTGCGCTGCCCGCCTGGCGCGCGCGCACCGCGAAGGAGCGGGCGGCGATCATGCGCCGCTGGTTCGACCTTGTGATCGCGCATACCGAAGACCTGGCGCTGCTGATGACGACCGAGCAGGGCAAGCCGCTCGGCGAGTCGCGTGGCGAGGTCAGCTACGGCGCTTCGTTCATCGAGTGGTTCGCCGAAGAAGGCAAGCGCGCCTACGGCGACGTGATCCCGACCACGCAGGGCGACCGTCGGCTGTTCGCGCTGAAGCAGGGCATCGGCGTCTGCGCGGCGATCACGCCGTGGAACTTTCCGATCGCGATGATCACGCGCAAGGTGGCCCCGGCCTTCGCTGCCGGCTGCACGGTCGTCGCCAAGCCGGCCACGCTGACGCCGCTGTGCGCGCTGGCGCTCGTCGAGCTGGCCGAGCAGGCGGGCTTCCCGCCGGGGGTCTTCAACATGGTCGTCGGGCGCTCGTCGAGCGCGATCGGCGAGGAGATGTGCACGAACCCGCTGGTGCGCAAGGTCTCCTTCACCGGCTCGACCGAGGTCGGCCGCGTTCTGTTGCGCCAGTCGGCCGACACGGTCAAGAAGCTGTCGCTCGAACTGGGCGGCAACGCGCCGTTCATCGTCTTCGACGATGCCGACCTCGATGCGGCCGTCGAGGGCGCGCTCGCGTCGAAATACCGCAACGCGGGCCAGACCTGCGTCTGCGCGAACCGGATCTACGTCCAGGACGCCGTCTACGACGAATTCGCGAAGAAGTTCGCGGCCAAGGTCGCACAGCTGAAGGTCGGCAACGGCGCTGAGCCGGGCGTCATCGTCGGGCCGCTGGTCGAGGAATCGGCGGTCGAAAAAGTCGAAGAGCACATCGCCGACGCGCTCGGCAAGGGCGCGAAGCTGATCGAAGGCGGCAAGCGCCACGAGTTGGGCGGCTTGTTCTTCCAGCCGACCGTGCTGACCGAGGTCACGCCGCAGATGGTCGTCGCACGCGAGGAAACCTTCGGCCCGCTGGCGCCGCTGTTCCGCTTCAAGACCGACGACGAAGCGGTCGCGATGGCCAACGACACCGAGTTCGGGCTCGCCGCCTATTTCTATGCGCGTGACGTCGGCCGCATTTTCCGGGTGGCCGAGGCGATCGAAGCCGGCATGGTCTGTGTCAACAGCGGCATCCTGTCGAACGAGGTCTCGCCCTTCGGCGGCGTCAAGCAGTCGGGGCTCGGGCGCGAAGGATCGAAGTACGGGATCGACGATTACCTCGAAATCAAGTATCTGTGCCTGGCCGGGCTTTGATCCGGGCTGACCGCCGAAGGCCGGCGTTCGAGAGAGGATGAGGAGAGCATGACGATGAAGATGCGCGCCGCGGTCCTGCGCGAGATGGGGCTGCCGATGCCGTATGCGCAGAGCCGCCCGCTGTCGATCGAGGAAGTCGAGCTCGCGCCGCCGGGGCGCGGCGAGATCCTCGTGAAGATCCGCGCCGCCGGTCTTTGCCATTCTGACCTGTCGGCAATCAACGGCGACCGCCCGTGGCCGATGCCGATCGTGCCGGGACACGAGGCCGCGGCCGAGGTGCTCGAACTCGGCGAAGACGTCGACGACCTGAAGGTCGGCGATCACGTCGTGCTGATCTTCCGGCCGAACTGCGGTTCCTGCCCGAGCTGCGCAACGGGGCGTCCGGCGCTCTGCGTTCCGGGCGGGGAATCGAATGCGGCCGGCGCTCTGCTCGGAGGCTACAAGCGGCTGCGCTCGGTGAGCGGCCCCGGCATCGACGGCACGCCGGGCAGTGCGCTGTACCACCACCTCGGCTGCGCGGCGTTTGCCGAATACGCGACCGTGTCCCGACGCTCGGCGGTGAAGATCGATCCCGAGCTGAGCTGGGAGGAAGCGGCGCTGTTCGGCTGCGCCGTCATTACCGGGGCGGGCGCCGTCGTCAACACGGCGAAAGTCGAGTCGGGCGCCAAGGTCGCCGTCGTCGGTCTTGGCGGCGTCGGGTTCTCGTCGTTGCTGGCCGCCCGGGCGGCGGGCGCGGTCGAGATGGTCGCCGTGGACATGCTCGACAGCAAGCTCGAGAAGGCGCGCGAACTGGGGGCGACGCAGTGTTTCAACGCGGCCGATCCGGCGGTGATCGACCAGGTCAAGGCTGCGACCGGTGGAGGCGTCGACTACGCCTTCGAGATGGCCGGCAGCGTCAAGGCGCTCGAGCTGGCCTACCGGATCACGGCGCGCGGCGGCACGACGGTCACGGCGGGGCTTCCGAATCCCGCGCACAAATGGGAGCTGCAGGCGGTTTCGCTGATCGCCGAGGAGCGCACGCTCAAGGGCAGCTACGTGGGTTCCTGCGTGCCCTCGCGCGATGTCCCGCGCTTCATCGCGATGTACAAGGCGGGCCTGCTGCCGGTCGACAAGTTGCTGTCCGAGCGCATTCGCCTGGACGACATCAACCCGGCGCTGGACCGGCTGGCGCGCGGCGAAACGATCCGCCAGGTCATCGTGATGGAGTGAGCGCCGGTGGACGAACGGTTCGATTACATCGTCGTCGGCGCCGGCACGGCCGGCTGCCTGCTGGCCAACCGGCTATCGGCCGATCCCTCGGTGCGGGTCTTGCTGCTCGAAGCCGGCGGCCGGGACGACTATCTGTGGATCCATATTCCGGTCGGCTACCTGTATTGCATCGGCAACCCGCGTACCGATTGGCTCTTCAAGACCGAGCCCGAAGCGGGTCTGGGCGGGAGGGCGATCGGCTATCCGCGCGGCAAGGTGCTTGGCGGCTGCTCGTCGATCAACGGCATGATCTACATGCGGGGCCAACGTGCCGACTACGACGGCTGGGCGGCGGCGGGCAACCCGGGCTGGTCATGGGATGAAGTCCTGCCGTATTTTCGAAAGCACGAGAACTGGCACGGGCTCGACGGCGGCGGCAGCGATCCGTTGCACGGACACGGTGGAGAGTGGCGAGTCGAGCGCCAGCGACTGCGTTGGGACCTGCTTGACGCGTTCCGGCAGGCGGCTGCCGAAACCGGTATCCCGAAGAGCGACGATTTCAACCGCGGCGACAACTTCGGCTGCGGCTATTTCGAGGTCAATCAGCGCGGGGGAGTGCGCTGGAATGCGGCAAAGGCCTTCCTGAAACCAGCGAAAGGACGGCCGAATCTAAAGATCGTGACCGGCGCTCACGTCCGGCGATTGCTGCGCCGCAACGACGGTTCCGGGCGGATCGTCGGCATCGAGTGCAGGCTTGGCGCTGAAAGTGGAGAAATCCGTTCCTATCATTGCACGCACGAGGTCGTGCTGGCGGCGGGGGCGATCGGCACCCCGCACCTCCTGCAGGCGTCTGGAATCGGTCAATCTGCTGCGTTGCAACAAGCTGGCGTGGCGCCGTTGGTGGACCTGCCTGGCGTTGGCGAGAATCTGCAGGATCACCTTCAACTGAGGCTCATCTATCGCGTCAGCAATGCGCGTACGTTGAATCATCAGGCCAACAGCCTGTTCGGCAAGGCCCGGATGGGGTTCGAGTACCTGCTGCGCCGTCGGGGGCCTATGACGATGGCACCCAGCCAACTCGGCGCGTTCGCCAAGTCCGATCCGAGTGTCGACTCCGCAGACCTCGAGTACCACGTGCAGCCGCTGTCTCTGGACCGGTTCGGTGAACCCTTGCATCGATTTCCGGCATTCACCGCGTCTGTCTGCAACCTGCGGCCCACGTCTCGAGGCAAGGTTCGAATCGTTTCACCCGACCCCGACGCGATACCGAGGATCATGCCGAACTACCTTGCGACCGATGAAGACAGACGGGTGGCCGCCGCCTCGATCCGCCTTACTCGCAGGATCGTGGCGGCCGATGCTTTGAAGAAGTATCAGCCGCAGGAGTACCTGCCAGGCCCCGATTTCCAGACCGAAGAGGAACTGGCGAGTGCAGCGAGCCAGGTCGGCACCACGATCTTTCACCCGGTAGGTACCTGCAAGATGGGCCCGGCATCGGATCCGATGGCCGTCGTCGATCACCGCCTGCAATGCCGGAATCTGCCCGGACTGCGGATCGCCGACGCGTCGGTGATGCCGACGATCACTTCGGGCAACACGAACTCGCCTACCTTGATGATCGCGGAGAAGGCGGCCGAGATGATCCTCGCCGATCGCCGCGTGTCGTGAGCCGCCGGACGACAGGTTCTGGCGCCCGTATCCTTTTTCCCTCGTCCACGGCCGTTAGCCCTTTCGGGCTCGGTCGGCCCGGTCGGCTCATCGGCTCTGTCGGCTCTGTCGGCAAGCTCGGCAAGCTCGGCAAGCTCGGCAAGCTCGGCAAGCTCGGCAAGCTCGGCGAGCAGGCGAGCAGGCGAGCAGGCGAGCAGGCGAGCAGGCGAGCAGGCGAGCTTGGGTGGTCGGGATCGCCCTGCTCGAATCGGTCGAATCGATTAGGGCGGTCAGAGCGGTCAGAGCGGTCCGGTTGTTCCGGTTTGTCGGGCCGCTCAGGTCGCTTGGGTCGTTTCACGTGAAACACGTGAAACACGTGAGACTCGTAGAATCGGTCGTCGTTGCGGAATCTGCTCGCGCTTCGCAGCGGAGCTGTGGGCTGCGATATTCATTCTCCGGAATCGTCAATGGAATCGATACAGACGGTCGTCGTGGGGGCGGGCGTAATTGGGCTTGCCGTCGCTCGCGCGCTGGCGCGAAGCGGCAGGGAGGTGATCATTGTCGAGGCAAACGATGCCGTCGGTGCCGAAACGAGTTCTCGCAACAGCGAAGTGATCCACGCGGGAATCTATTACGCACCGGGGTCGTTGAAGGCGAAGCTTTGCGTGGAGGGGCGCGAACGGCTATATGGGTATTGTGACGAGCGTCACGTCGCGTACCGCAACTGCGGCAAGCTGATCGTAGCGTCGGAGCAAGGGCAGCTTGACGAACTGGAGCGAGTCGCGCACCGCGCTGAAAATGCCGGAGTCGAGAACCTGCGCTGGCTGGATGCAACGCAAGCGAAGTCACTCGAGCCAGCGCTTCGGTGTGAGCATGCGCTACTTTCTCCGAGCACCGGGATCATCGACAGCCACGGGCTGATGCTCGCTTATCTGGGGGAGGCGGAAGATTACGGTGCCATGCTTGCCCGCAAGAGCCACGTCTCGGAAATTGAGTGTCGAGGAGGTGAGTTCATCCTTCGGGTCGAGGTGGCCGGGGAGTTGCACGAGCTCTCGTGCAGGGAACTGGTCAACGCCGCTGGGCTGGGTGCCAATGCACTTGCGCAGCGGATCGAAGGCCTGGAGCCGGAACATATACCTCCGCTCTATCTCGCGAAAGGCAGTTATTTCTCGCTCGCCACGCGCTGCCCTTTTTCGCGATTGATCTATCCGGTCCCGAACGAGGCCGGGCTCGGCGTACATCTGACACTGGATCTGGCCGGTCAAGGCCGCTTTGGCCCCGACGTCGAATGGACCGACGCACTCGACTACCGTGTCGACCCGGCGCGTTGCGCCGGGTTCTACGAGGAAATCCGTACCTACTGGCCGGGGTTGCCGGATGGAGCGTTACAGCCGGCGTACTCTGGCATACGTCCGAAATTGGTCGCGGCCGGAGAACCGGCCGCCGATTTCCGGATCGATGGGCCCGAGCGGCATGGCGTGCCCGGGCTGGTCAATGTGTTCGGTATCGAATCGCCGGGCCTGACGGCATCGCTCGCCATCGCCGATCGAGTGTCCGCGGCCCTTGCTGGGTGAGCAGTATAGGCGCCGGCGCCAGCTATGCTTCGTCAGTATGGGCGCCGGCGTCAGCCATGCTTCGTGCGAATCGGGCAGGTGTTGATGCCGAGGATGCGGTAAAGCGGGCAGGATCCGAACAGCCCTGTCGCCAAGGGCACGAGGCCGATCCAACCCCATGCTCCGATCATGCCGGTCAGGGCGAAGGTGATGAGCAAGATTCCGATGATGATCCGAGCCGCACGGTCGATTCCGCCGACGTTGTTCGTCATTTCGTTCCCCGATGATGAAAGATGCAATGCATCGATGGTTCATCGTCGGTCACGGCCGGTCCTCAGTCTGTGACTCTGGATACATAGCGCCCGCGAGGGAGCGCAGCCCTGCTGGGTCAAGCACTTCGATGCGTCCCCTACCGAGGTGAACGAGGGCCTGCTCTTCCAGGCGCTTTAGCAGCCTCGAAACGATTTCACGCGAAGTTCCCAAGTCGTCCGCGAGCCGTTGATGGGTATGGGTCAGCACCGGACCCTGACGTAGGAGAGCTGCTGCCAGCCGGCTGTCGAGCCGCTGCGACAGTATCAAGTCGATAAGGCTCATCAGATCGGACAAGCGGTCCGCGAGCGAAGCGATCACAGCGGCTCTAAATTGTCGATCGTCGGTCCAGCGTAGAAATGTTTCACGTGGAACGATGATCACCTTGGACTCTCGCACAGTATGCGCTCGGGCGGGTAGCGCTCGACCACCGAACAAGCAGGCTGCCGAAACGATGCAGAACTCGCCTGGCCGGACGCGGTACAGCTCGATCTCGCGACCATGCGCAGTCGCGCGCGCAACGCGTACTTCGCCTTCAAGCAGAAGCGGGAAGCCGGCGCACGAAGCTCCCTCATCGAACATTGCTCGCGACGAGGGGACATGAACGAGCGGGCAGGCGGCAACGTCTGCGCGAAGCCGATCCAGGTCAAGACGGTCGAAAACCGGGTATATCGTGCGGATCGACTCTGCGGTGCGGGCGCTATGGCTCATGAAATCCTGCATGGAGGGGGTCGACAGCGGGCTCGCGGGAAGTTCGAGAGACTCGAGCGCAGCATGAGGCGGACCCCAGACAGAGACGGAGATCGGAGCGCGCAAGGCGGCGTAAGGGGCGTTTGGAAAGGAGGTCGGCAATCTCTCCAGCGTTCGGTCGGTCAACGGGTGCCGCGCGGCGGCTGCCTGGCCTTTCCCCCGTCAGCTAGAACATCGTAGTGCTCGGGGCGAGCTACGGGTTTCACGTGAAACAACTTTCCCTCGATTCGATCGCTTCAAGGGGGCCGCGCCCGGGTATCGCGCACGCGCCGCGCGTCATAGTCCATCAAGCCGACACGCTCTCGCTTCTGTTTTACATGTCGCGCGCCTATAATCGCGCGCTCCGATCCTTTCTGCGCCGCGCAGTCCGTGGCGCAATCCCTGGTAGCGATGGAGTTCCCCGGTCAGTTCGATGTCATCGTCGTCGGTGGCGGCCATGCCGGCACCGAAGCCGCGCTGGCGGCTGCTCGCATGGGCAGCCGTACGCTGCTGCTTACGCACAGCATCGAGACTCTCGGTCAGATGTCCTGCAATCCCTCGATCGGTGGTATCGGAAAGGGACATCTCGTCAAGGAGGTGGACGCGCTGGGAGGCGCGATGGCCGAGGCGACCGACGAGGCTGGCATCCAGTTCCGGATTCTCAACTCGAGCAAAGGGCCTGCAGTCCGCGCGACGCGTGCTCAAGCCGACCGGGTTCTATATCGGCAGGCGATCCGCCGGCGTTTGGAGAATCAGCCGAATCTATGGCTGTTTCAGCAAGGCGTCGATGATCTGCTGATCGAAGGTGATCGTGTTGCCGGCGCCGTAACCCAACTGGGGGTGCACTTTCGCGCTCCGAATGTCGTTCTGACCGCCGGGACGTTTCTCAACGGATTGATTCACGTAGGTCTGGCGCATCATTCGGCCGGCCGTGCCGGTGATCCACCCTCGGTGTCCCTCGCCGAAAGGTTGAAGGAGCTGAAGTTACCGCAAGGCCGGCTGAAGACGGGTACGCCGCCGCGTATCGACGGCCGGTCAATCGATTTCTCTCGCTGCGAAGAACAACCCGGCGATCTGGACCCCGTGCCTGTCTTCTCGTTCCTGGGTGCTGCGTCGCAACATCCGCCGCAGGTGCCATGCTGGATCACGCATACGAACGCGCGAACACACGAGATCATTCGCGGAGGGCTCGACCGCAGTCCGCTCTATACCGGGGTGATCGGGGGCGTGGGGCCGCGCTATTGCCCGTCGATCGAAGACAAGATCCAGCGCTTCGCTTCGAAGGATTCGCATCAGATCTTCCTCGAGCCGGAAGGTCTGACGACCAACGAGTTCTACCCCAACGGCATATCGACGAGCTTGCCCTTCGATGTGCAGATCGAACTCGTGCATTCGATTCCCGGGTTGGAGCGGGCTCATTTGCTGCGCCCTGGATACGCGATCGAATACGATTACTTCGATCCGCGGGGCCTCAAGCGTTCGCTCGAAACCCGCGCCATCGAAGGTTTGTTCTTCGCCGGCCAGATCAACGGAACGACCGGATACGAAGAGGCGGCCGCACAGGGCTTGCTGGCGGGCATCAACGCGAGCCTGCGAGCCCAAGGCCGCGACGCCTGGTGCCCGCGTCGCGACGAGGCGTACATCGGTGTCCTTGTCGACGACCTGATCACGCGGGGCGTTTCCGAGCCGTACCGGATGTTCACGAGTCGCGCGGAGTACAGGCTGAGCCTTCGGGAAGACAACGCCGATCTACGCCTGACAGCGGCCGGGCGTGAGCTCGGTTGCGTCGATGATGCGAGATGGGCGAAGTTCTCGCAAAAACGCGACGCGATCGATGAAGAGCTACGACGCTTGGCGCGCACCTGGGTCAATCCGCAAACGCTTCCCGCCGAACGCGCGGTCGCCGCGATCGGACAGCCGATCGAACGCGAGCATTCGTTGGCAGACCTGCTCCGGCGACCCGGCGTCGGCTATGCGCGCCTGATCGAGTCGGTGGGCGGCCCAAAGGTGGAGGACCCGCAGGTCGCGGACCAGGTCGAAACGCAGATCAAGTACGCTGGCTACATCGAGCGGCAGCGTGTCGAGATCGCGCGCCAGGCGAACAATGAGCAGTTGCGACTTCCCGAGGATCTCGACTATTCGCAGGTGCGTGGCCTGTCCTTCGAGGTCCGACAGAAGCTCTCGCAGCAACGCCCGGAGACCATCGGCCAGGCGGCACGGGTCTCCGGCGTCACGCCAGCGGCCGTCTCGCTTCTGCTCGTTCACCTGAAGAAGCGTCGCCAGGGCACGGCCGACGTCCGGGCCGCCTGATTTGGCCGGGCGAAAGGAAGCCGGAAAGCCCAGCCGCCCGGCTCCGCGCGGCGCGGTCCTCCGCACGGCGCCTGCCTTCGATCGGAACGCCCTGATCGGCGCACTCGACGAAGGGCTCGCGGGCCTGCAAATGGCGATGCCGCAGTCGCAGCGCGAGCGACTGATCGACTACCTCGCGTTGCTGAGCCGCTGGAACGCGGTCTACAACCTGACCGCCGTTCGCGAGCCGGAGGCGATGCTGGCCCAGCACCTGCTCGACAGCCTTGCCATCGTGCCGCCGCTCGCGGCGCGCGGGCCGTTTCGCAGCGTCGTCGACGTGGGCAGCGGCGGCGGTCTGCCGGGGGTCGTCCTTGCGATCGCCTGGCCGGATGCGGTCGTGCACCTGGTCGAGCCGGTCGGCAAGAAGGCTGCCTTCCTGCGGCAGTGCGCGTCGGAACTGGGGCTTGCCGGGCTCCAGGTCCATATGACCCGAATCGAGTCGCTGGCCGAGCGCCGGGAGTTGGACGCCGACCTGATCGTGTGTCGGGCTTTTGCGTCCCTGAGCGACTTCGTCTCCGGAGTGGACCCGCTCGTCTCGCCGACCACAACCGTCGCCGCGATGAAAGGCCGGTTGCCGGCCGACGAGATCTCCTGCCTGCCGAAGAACTGGCGCCTGCAGCAGGCGCTGCGGCTCGACGTGCCGCGACTCGAAGCGGAGCGACATCTGCTGATGCTGGAGCGCATCGGCGAACCCGGCTCCGCACCCTCGCACCGATTCGCCCGGAACGCACCGTAGATGGCCAAGACATTCGTGATCGCCAACCAGAAGGGCGGCGTCGGCAAGACGACGACGAGTGTAAACCTGGCTGCTGCGCTCGCGAAACTGGGCCGTCGCACGCTGCTCGTCGATCTCGATCCGCAGGGCAACGCCACGATGGGCAGCGGCATCGACAAGCGCACGATCGAACTCTCGGTCTACGAGGTGCTGATCGGGCAGGGTGCGCTGACCGACGCGGTGCGGCCGGCCGGCGTCGGCGGCTACGACCTGCTGCCGGCGAATCGGGAGCTGGCCGGCGCCGAACTCGAACTCGTCGGCCTCGAACGCCGCGAGACGCGGCTGCGCGACGCGCTCGCCGCGGTCGACGATCGCTACGACTTCGTGCTGATCGACTGTCCGCCTTCGCTGTCGCTGCTTACGCTCAACGGCTTCTGTGCCGCCAACGGCGTCATCATCCCGATGCAATGCGAGTATTACGCGCTCGAGGGTCTATCCGACCTCGTCAACACGATCCGAAAGGTGCACGCGAACTTCAACACGCGCCTGCAGGTGATCGGGCTGTTGCGCGTAATGTTCGATCCGCGGATGACCTTGTCGCAACAGGTATCGGCGCAGCTCGAGCAGCACTTCGGCGACAAGGTCTTCAAGACGATCATCCCGCGCAACGTTCGGCTGGCCGAAGCGCCCAGCTACGGCATGCCGGGCGTCGAATTCGACCCGGGCTCGAAGGGCGCGAAGGCCTACGTGACGTTCGCGGGCGAGCT
>CALLYQ010000271.1 GCA_937858875.1 uncultured Lautropia sp.
CTGGCCGGAGCCGGAGGCGCACTGGCTCGTCATCTTGTACGACAGCACCTTGCCGCGCTCGTCGACGTAGATCGCGCGGCCGTTCAGCGCGCCGATGTCGACGACGCCGCGCGCGCGCGGCTCGAGGAAGACGCCGCCGCGCGCATGCGTCGTCATCGAATAGAAGTGCCCGGTCGAGAACTTCACGTTTTCGCCCTCGCCGGTCGTCGCGATGTAGTCGACGTCGCCGGGCGCGAGCCCCGCATCGGCAAGCACGCCGTCGTGGCCCTCCTGAGCCAGCGTCATCGGGTCGCGCCGGCGGATCCGTTCGCAGCGCTTGCCCAGCCATTCGATCCGGTCGCCGTCGAGGCGAAAGAGCACGCTCTTCACCGCGCCCGAACCGATGTCGATACCGATCGTGGTCGTCATCTTCGCTTTCTCCTGTCAACCGCGCGCTTCGGCGCTCTTGCCTTCCTCGACCACCGCCCGCCAGGCGAAGGTCGCGCCGCCGAGCGCCCCGGTGTAGATCGAATCGGGGTCGATGTTCAGCGTGAGCCGGCCATAGTTCTCCTCGACCAGCTCCTTCAGCGCCTTGACCGCGGCCACGTTGTTGGCCACGCCGCCGGTGAACGTGAACTGGTCGCGGATGCCGCCGGAGCGCGCCAGGATCGACATCGCGCGCAAGATGATCGCGCGGTGCAGACCGGCCATGATGTCCTCGCGCTTGTCGCCCAGCGACAGGCGGTCGCGCAGCTCGGCACCGGCGAACACCGTGCAGGTCGAGTTGATGCGGATCGTCTTCGTCGACTTCATCGCCATCGGCCCGAGTTCATGCAGGCCCATGTTCATCTCGTCGGCGATGTAGCCGAGATAACGCCCGCAGCCGGCCGCGCAGCGGTCGTTCATCTGGAAGCTCTCCACGATGCCGGCCGGATCGACCTGGATCGCCTTCGTGTCCTGCCCGCCGATGTCGAGCACGGTCGCCGTCTCCGGATACATCACGTGCGCGCCGAGCCCGTGGCACAGGATCTCGGAACGGATGTGCTCCTTCGAGAACGGCAGGCGCGCGCGCCCGTAGCCGGTGCCGACGACGTAGGTTTCCTCCATCTCGGTATCGAGCACACCCTTGATCGGGGCCTCGACCTGCGCACGCCGGTCGGCCGTCTCGGGCAGCGCCGCGAAACTGCGTTCGAGTGCGGCCAGCAGGTGGCGGCGGATCGAGTCGCCGTAGACGCGGTTCTCGACCTCGATGATCGAGCGGTCGAACACGTTGAGCAGGTAGTCGTAGCGCAGGCCGGCGTCCTTCGCGACTTCCTCGCCGGTGGCCAGGTACTGGCTGCCGGCGATGTCGCGGAAGAAGTCCGACTTGCGCTTGGCGCCCTCGGCGAACAGCGCCGGCGCCTCGGTCGTCAGCCGCTTGAAAACCTCGACCAGCGCTTCCGAGACGGCACCAGCCACGTCGCCGAATTTCGCGCCCTCGACGTTGCGCAGGCAGGTCTGTTCGAGGTCGTCGAGCTGCTCGAGATACTGCTCGGCGCGGAAGTCGCGCTCGAGCTGGCCGATGAAGCGGTCGAGCGAGCCGTTCAGTGCGTTCGTGCCGGACAGCGCCTCGCGAAACAGGTGGAAGCGGCCGTTGACCATCGCCTCCTGCTTGGCGATCGCCGCCGCGGTGTCGTAGTTCGAGCGCGAGTTCGTGATGCCGCGCCCGAGCACGTTCTGGTTCTCGTCGATGACGACCGCCTTGGTGGTCGTCGATCCGAGATCGATGCCGATGAAACAGCGCATATCCGTGGCCTCCGTATTCAATGGGCGCCGGCCAGTGCCGCGCTGCGCTTCTGCTTGACCATCTGGAAGTAGCTTTCGAGCCGGTTCTTGACGTTGGCCGCCGAGAAGTAGCGCGGGTCGACGAGATCGGTCTCGATGAAGGCCGCCGGCTTGCCGGTGCGCTTCTCGACCTCGCGCAGGATCAGCAGTTGCCCGGCCGAGAAGCTGTTGCAGCTCTTGATCGAGTTGATCAGCAGCCCGTCAGCCTGGTACTCGTCGATGTACTTGCAGATCATGTCGATCCGCGACGGCAGGTTCAGGTTCGTGTAGCAGCCGAGGCAGTACTCGGCCAGCGATTCGAGCGGATTCTCCGGATCGTGGCGGAAGCCGAAGTCGTAGAGCCCGCCGACCTTCGCGTAGGTCGAGCTGACGACGACCGCCCCCTCCTCGTAGAACATGCGCCAGAAATCGCGGAAGCTGGTCCAGTTCGGCGGCCCCTCGACGATCAGCCGGTACTTCTCCTCGCCCATCTCGCCGTCCGGGGTCACCGGCCCTTTGCCTTCGCGGATCCGCTGCTCGATCTCGCCGCGCAGCATCCGGTAGTACTCGGTGGCCTCGGGCGTACCTCGAAACGCCGTGAAGATCGGCCCGATGTAGTAGACGGCGCCGAAGTAGCCGTCGATCGGCGACGGCCGGTTCTTCGCCGACTGCAGCACCGCAACCAGGTCTTCCTCGGCTTTCGCCGACTCGCGCATGTACTGGCGCAGCCGGTCGATGTCGAACTTGACTCCGGAGATCCGCTCGAGCGTCGGGATCACGGTCTCCTTCAGTTGCCTGACGACGTAATCGCGCATGTTCGGCGCGATCTTGCCCTCGCCCTGGTACGGCACGTGCAGCATCACCGTCTCGGTGCCGTACTTGTGACGGATCAGCTCGAACCACTTCATGAACGTGAAGCAACCGGTGTACGAAAGCAGCAGCACGTCGGGCGTGGGCAGCGGATCGCCGGTCGGCCCGATCTCGCCGCCCATCATCATCCCGAGGTCGGACTTCACGTAGGTGCAGACGTCTTCGGAGTGTCCGTCGCGCTCGGCGTCCATGATGAACTTGCCGGACTTCTTGCGCATGCCGTTCTGCAGCGCGTTGGTCTCCGGCAGGCTGCGTGCGAAGTCGAAACACATCAGCAGTTCATTCAGGTTGCCCGGCACGAAGGTCGCCGAGACCTTGCGGTTGTCGGCGCGCGCGGTCGCGAGCTCCATGTAGTTGCGATTGATGAGTTCCTTCTGCAGCCACATCGCGTCCTCTTTCTGGACGACGGGCTTGGCCTTGGCCGGCGCGGGCCGGGCGGCGGCAGTACTCGTTGCGACGGTATTCGTGTTCATGCGGCACTCCAGAGCTTGATCGAATCGGCGAAGGTTCCGGCCTGTTCGCGGATCGGCGCCATCTGACCGGTGTTTTCCGCGTACTTGAAGGCGGTGTACGGCACGCCGTGCTTTGCGAGCACGTCCTGCAGCATCGGCCGCTCGAGCAGCGCCGGGTCGCAGAACGACGGTGCGGCGAACACGACGCCCTCGGCGGCGCGCGTCTTGACCTGCTTCATCAGGAAGACGCCCTTCTCCTCGCGCTTCGTGTCGTACTTGGCGGCGGTCGAGGCCGAGCGATGCAGGAAAGCCTTCGACAGTTCGTCGAGCGGACTGGCGTCGGCCGGCACGTCGTCGAGCAGCCAGCGCGTGACCAGCATGAAGTCGTCGTCGACGATGTAGCAGCCCGACATTTCGATCGACTTGATCAGCCCCAGCGGGGGCTGCTCACAGAACGAACCGTTGATGACGACACGTGCGTTGTCGCGCTTCGGACGCGCCACGCGGTCCGTGGCCGCGATGTAGTCGCGCACGAGCGTCGTGTGATCCTCGGGCGGCAGCACCATGCCGGCGCGCAGCAGCAGGTAGACCTCGGAGGTCGGCGCCTGCCACGGCTTGTCGGACCGGTACGCGTAGAGCTCGCGGATCGCCGCGCGGTTGTCGTTGTAGAGGGCGATCGACGCGTTCAGTTCGTCGTCGGTGATCGGCTTGCCGCGCAGCCGGCCGAGGTCCTCGCGCAGGACCTCCAGCTCCTGCACGTAGAAGCGGCCGCCGACTTCGTCCTCGTAGTTCTGCGGCACGTCGAAGTACCGCACGTACTTGTCCTTGAACAGGATCTGCCACATGCCCGACAGGTTGCGGATCACGTCGCAGATCGACGGGAACAGCATGCCGTCCAGACTGTCGAGGCGGCCGGTCAAGCCCAGTTCGATCGTCGACCGCGGAATCCTGCAGATGTAGCTCTGGTAGTAGGCGTCGCCCTGGATCACCTCGAGCGCGTCGCCGCCGCCGAGGATGCCGACCGGCAGCATGCCGGCGGCGTGGATCAGTTCGCGCGGCACGTAGATCGGCATGTAGCCGATCGCCTTGCGTCCGGGTTGGGCCGCTTTCCATTGTTTGACGGCGTTGAAATCCAGGTCGTCGAACAAGGCCTGACAGCGTTCGACGATCGCCGCGGCCGGGGTTCCGGAATCCATGCTTCGGTCTCCTTCGGTCCTTTGCCGCGCGGGTTCGCGCAGCGGGTTGATCGGGCTCGGATCCTGACATTCTTGTATTTCGGTACTTGAATGCCGCTTTGAGTCGATTATGTTCGACCGCTTTCGCTGCCCGCTTGATCTTCGTCAATCCCGGCCGGCCGTGTCGCCGTTTCACTAGATCGGAGCGTGAACCAGACCGAAGCAAACGTGAGGAGCATGCAGTGAGTCCCTCGATTTCCAAGCACTCGCCGGCGCTTCGAGAGCCCGGCCCAGCCGGCGCCGCCACGCCGACGAGCCTTTCGATCGCACTGGCCGGCTCGGGCGGCAGCGGCGTGATGACCGCCGGAACGATGCTGCTCGACGCGGCCGCGCGTGCCGGCCTCTATGGCCTGATGGTGCGCACCAGCGGCCCGCAGATCCGCGGTGGCGAGGCAGCGGCGCTGCTGCGCCTGGGCCATCGTCCGATCGAAACGCTCGACGACGGCTTCGACCTGCTGCTCGCCTTCGACTGGCAGAACGTCAACCGCTTCGCCGACGAGATTCCGCTGCGGCCGACGGGCCTGATCGTCGGCGACAGCAACGAAGGCGAGCCACCGGAGGTGTTCACGGCCGGCGGAGCGCGCTTCACCGGCGTGCCGCTGAAGAAGACCGCGAAGGAGATCGCCGGCAGCTGGGTCAACATGGTCGCCCTCGGCCTGGCCGGCACGCTGGCCGGCATTCCGATCGCCGCGCTCGAGGCGGCGCTGTGCGCATCGTGGAAACGCACGGAAGAAGGTCTGCGGGCGAATCTCGCGGCATTGCAGGCCGGCGTCGCGCTGGCCGGCAGCATCGCCAGCGAGGCTGGAGCCGATGCGGCCAGCCCGTTGTCCGCCCTGGCGACGACCGGAGCGGTCGCATCCCCGCCGGCACCGTCTACGTCCACGCCATCAGCCGGATCGCAGTCCGACGTGGCGCCTGCACGCTGGCTGATCAGCGGCAACGAAGCCGCCGGTTACGGCGCAGTCCGCGGCGGCATCCGCTTCGTCGCCGCCTATCCGATCACGCCAGCCACCGAAATGCTCGAATGGATGGCGCCCGCTCTCGCCAAGGTCGGCGGCACGCTGCTGCAGGCCGAAGACGAGCTCGCCTCGGTCAACATGATCATCGGCGCGTCGTACGGCGGCGTGCCCTCGCTGACCGCGACCGCCGGCCCCGGCCTGGCGCTGATGACCGAAGGCATCGGGCTGGCGGTCAGCGCCGAAGTGCCGATCGTCGTCGTCGACGTGATGCGCGGCGGCCCGTCGACCGGGATTCCGGCCAAGAGCGAACAAAGCGACCTGTCCTTTGCCGTCTGCGGTCTGCACGGCGATGCCCCGCGGCTCGTGCTGGCACCGACCTCGATCGCAGACTGCATGGCGACGACGCAATGGGCGGTCGCGCTGGCCGAGGCGACGCAGACGGCGGCGATCGTGCTGTCCGACCAGTTCATGGGGCAGTCGCGCGCGATCATCGACCGGCCCGCCGATCCCGGATTCCGCGCGAAACGACTGGTCGCCGAGCCCGGCGACACGCCCTACCGGCGCTACCTCGACACACCGTCGGGGGTCTCGCCGATGGCGGTTCCGGGCACGCCGGGCACCGTCTACACGGCCGACGGGCTCGAGCACAACGAACGCGGCATCCCGAGCAGTCAGGTGCGCGATCATCAGCAGCAGCTCGACAAGCGCGAACGCAAGCTGGCCGGGCACGACTACGGCGACTGGTGGGCCGATCGCGAAGGCGACGGCGAACTGGCCGTAGTCACTTTCGGCTCGACGACCGCTGCCGTGCGCGAGGCGCTGGCCAGGGTGCATGCGCAAGGCGTCGCAGCACGGCTGCTCGCACTGCGGCTGCTTGCACCGGCGCAGCCGGAACGGATGGCCGCAGCGCTCGAAGGCGTGACGCGGATTCTCGTCGTCGAGCAGAACCACGGCGCGCAGTTGCTGCGCCACCTGCGCGGCACGCTCGAT
>CALLYQ010000272.1 GCA_937858875.1 uncultured Lautropia sp.
AGCCGCCACGCCAAGGGGCAGACCTTCCTGCTGGTCAGCCACGACATGCCGGTGATCGTCGAACTGTGCCCGCGCTCGGTGTGCATGAACGCCGGCAAGATCCTGGCCGAAGGGCCGACGGCGCAGGTGCTCGGCGACCGGCAGGTCATCGAGGCCTATCTGGGCGGCGGCGACGAAGATGACTGAGACGCTGACATCGACGACCTCGGGCGGCACCGCACAGGCCGGCACGAGCGGCCAGCCGCCGGTGCTCGAGCTCGATCGCGTGACGGCCGGCTACCTCGGCGACATCGACGTGCTGCGCGAAGTCTCGATGAAGGTCGAGGCCGGACGCATCAGCGGCATGATCGGCCTGAACGGTGCCGGCAAGTCGACGGTCATGAAGGCAATCTGCGGTTTCCTGAAACCGAAGAGTGGCAGCGTGCGCCTCGACGGCGAGGACATCACCGGCATCGCACCGCACCGGCTGATCGACCATGGCGTCTGGTACATCCCGCAGGAATCGAGCCTGTTCCCGTACATGAGCGTCGAGCAGAACCTGCGGCTGCCGCTGGACGGCCGGCCTGCGAAGTTCTCCGACACCGGTGCGCGGCTCGACGACACGCTGAACCGCTTCCCGGTACTTTGCGACAAGCTGCGCTCGGCTGCCGGCGACCTGTCCGGCGGCCAGCAGAAGATGGTCGAGTTCGCGAAGGCCTACATGGTCCGGCCACGGCTGTGCCTGATCGACGAGCCGTCGATCGGGCTGTCCCCGAAAATCGCTTCCGAAGTCTTCGAATGGATCCGCCTGTTCAGCGCCTCCGGCATGGCGATCCTGCTCGTCGATCACAACGTGCGCCGGGTCGTCAGGATGTCCGACTGGGTCTACGTGCTGAGCCTGGGCGAGATCACCGCCTCGGGCCGCCGTGAGGACTTTCAGGGAGACCTGCACGATCAGGTGCGAGAATGGCTCGGGATCAACTTCTAGGCCGATTGCGGGCTCTCGCCTGATCTGGCAGGCGGGCAGACCGACAACGGTCGCTGCGGAGTCTCGATGCTGAATTCAAGCGCAAGCTGGCTGGCTGCGTTCCTTCTCGTATTGACAGGGGCGGCCTGCGGCGCTTCCGGCGACGGTACGGCCGGTGCTCCCGGGTCGGATGCAGCTTCGTCGGCCGGCGCCGGCGCCGCGAGCGAGGGGCCGGCTGCGGCGATCGATACCGATTGCCGTCCGCTCGAGACGCGCGAGCCGAACGTGGCTGGGCAGAAACCTGCTTTCGTCGGCCAGACGCGAGCCTGCGAGGCAGTCTCGGGGGTCGCCGTCGAAGTCCAGGTGCTCGCCGGCGGCCTCGAACGGCCATGGGCCGTGGAGCCGCTGCCCGACGGCTCGGGATATCTCGTTACCGAGCGGCCCGGTCGCATGCGTTACGTTTCGGCAGCCGGCGAGCTCGGCGAGCCGATCTCCGGCCTGCCGGCCGTCGACGCACGCGGGCAGGGCGGGCTGCTCGACGTCGCGCTGAGCCCGTCCTTCGCGTCGGACCGCACGATCTATTGGTCCTACGCCGAGCCGCGCGATGGTGGCAATGGCACTGCGGTCGCGCGCGGCGTGCTGTCCGAGGACCGGCGCAGTCTCGGGCAGGTGCAGGTGATCTTCCGCGCGCAGCCGACCTACGCCGGTACTGCGCACTTCGGCTCGCGGCTGGCCTTCGACGCCGACGGCATGCTCTACGTGACGACCGGCGATCGCAGCGTCGCGTCGATGCGCGAGCATTCGCAGCGGCTCGACAGCCACATGGGCAAGGTGCTGCGGATCCGGACCGACGGCTCGGTGCCGGCCGACAACCCGTTCGTCGGAAAGGACGGAGCATTGCCCGAGATCTGGACCCTCGGCCATCGCAACACGCAGTCCGCGGCCTTCGACGGGGAAGGACGGCTGTGGGTCGTCGAGCACGGTACGCAAGGCGGCGACGAGCTGAACCTCGTCGTCGCGGGCAAGAACTATGGCTGGCCGCTGGTCGCCTTCGGCGAGGAGTATTCGGGCAAGCCACTGCCCGCGAAGGCCACCACGCAACAGGGCTTCGAGGATCCGGTCTATTACTGGGACCCGGTCATCGCACCGTCGGGCGCGCAGTTCTACAACGGCGACGTGTTCGCCGGCTGGCGCGGCAGCCTGTTCGTCGGCGCGATGAAGGACCGCCGGCTGGTCCGGCTGGTGATCGACGGCGACCGCGTCGTCGGCGAGGAACACCTGCTCGCGGATCGCGGCAAGCGCGTGCGCGACGTGCGGCAGGGGCCCGACGGCGCGCTTTACCTGGTGACCGACGAGACGCAGGGTGAACTGTGGCGAGTGGGCCCGGCGCGCTAGGGAAGCCGTCGGCCCATCAGCGCTGACGGACCTGCCGACAGCCTGCTGGACAGCCGCTGGCTGCATGAATCGGCCGACGAGTCGCTCGACACGCGCTGCGTCGATGGCCGCGATGGCCGCGATGGCCGGGCTACTTCTCGGCGGTTGCGCGACGGGTGCTGCACACCGACACGACGAATTGCTGTCGCTCGGCCCGGTGCGGGCCTGCTTCAAGGAAGGTAGCGCGCATTCACCCGGAGCCGCGCCGCAAAGCGCGGCTGGCGAAAGCAAAGCAGTCGAGTTGTCCGCGAAAGCCGAACGCAATGTGCCTGCCGGGTCCTCGCCCGCTCCGTTGCCCGGCTTTTCCGCCGCCGCCACCGAAATCGCCGTCATCATCGGGGCGCACTCGGCGCTCGAGCGGATCGCGGCCCTCGAAGCGACTGCGCCGGGCGCCGGCCCTGCGGCCCAGGCCGACGCGCTACGCCTGCTGGCGCTGCGCCAGAACGTGATGGATCTGATCGTCAGGGCGATGCTAGACGTTTCGAGCGTGATCTCCGAGATCGGCTGCGAAAACGAACGCGGTGACCAGTTGCGAGACTATCTGGACAAGCTGGAGAACCGCAGGATGCGCAGCCTCGGCGTGGGCAGCATCCTGGTCGGTGCCGTCACGGCCTTCCTGTCTGGCGGGTTGGCGCTGCTCGAGCCCCATACGAAGGGGAGCGACATCGTGGGGATCCTCGGCGGCGCGACCGAAGTGTCGATCGGCGTGGCTGGGCTGTCCGATCGCCACGCCGGCAAACTGGGCACCGAGCGCAACCTGATGCGCGACGTCTGGGAGGCGCCGATGGAATCCACGCTTTTTCCCGCCTCGGTCTGGCGCTTCATGAATTCGAGCATCGGCCTTGGCCCCGGGGCCCCGACGCAGCGCGAGCTGCTGATCGCCGAATGGCGCACCGGCGACCGCCTGGGGTCCGCGGGATCGGACGAGGAAGAGGCGCGCGCGGCGCTGTTCTTCGGCAGCGGCGGCACCTACGGCATCGACGACCTGAACACCCGCGACTCGCTGCTCGATCTGCTCGAAGCCACGGTGCACTCGATGAACCAGTATCTGCGGCTGCTGCTCGACGAGCTGATGAGTCGGTCGGAACGGGTGGCAGGCTAGCGCTGGCGTCCGGATGCCGGATGGCCACGTAAATGTCGATCAGCTGTTCGAAGAGTGATGCGCCGCGCTATCTCGCTGCCGCAGCCCAGCGCCTGACTCGAATCGCCAGCACCGCGATGGCCGCGAGCGAGCCCAGCGACAGCGCGGCGAGCAGCAGCAGTCCGGCACGCGTTCCGGCCGCGTCGACCAGCGCGGAGAACGCCACCGGCGCGACAGCCGCTACGGCCAGCGCCGGGCCGGCCACCGTGCCGAGCAGCTCGCCGTATCCGCGGCTGCCGAACACGGCCAGCGGCAGCGCGCCGCGCACGATCGTCATCAGGCCGTTGGCGCAGCCGTAGAGGATCACGAACAGTGCAGCAGCGACCGGCGAACCGGGCCAGGCAAGAGCCACGACGAAGGCGGCCGGCAGCAGCGCCACCGACGGCGTGGCGACGGCGACCGGATCGAACCAGCGCTGGGTCAGCATCTCGAGCAGGCGCGCGAGCACCTGCGCGA
>CALLYQ010000273.1 GCA_937858875.1 uncultured Lautropia sp.
TCAAGCATGAACTGAGCGGTCTGCGCACCGGGCGCGCGTCGGCGGCGATGCTGGCTGCTGCGGCGCTGGGCGGCGTCCCGCTGACGGTGCCGCCCGGCGACTCCGGCGAAGCGCATTTCATCGGGCTGCCCGGCAACCCGGTGTCGGCCTTCGTGACCTTCCTGCTGTTCGTGCGGCCGTTCCTGTTGCGGCTGCAGGGCGTGCAGCAGCCGCTGCCGCGCGCGCTGCCGATGGTCGCCGGCTTCGACTGGCCGAAACCGGACCGCCGGCGCGAGTTTCTGCGCGTGCGCGTCGGCGAGCAGGGTACCCTCGAACTGTTTCCCAACCAGGGGTCCGCGGTGCTGACCTCGACGGTCTGGGGCGACGGACTCGTCGACAACCCGCCCGAGACCCCGATTCGCAGTGGCGAGACCGTGCGTTACCTGCCGTTCTCGATGCTGCTGAGCTGAAGACATGAGCATCAAGCTTCTCTACTTCGCCGGCCTGCGCGAGGCATTGGGCAGCAGCGGCGAGATGATCGCTCCGCCGGCCGGTGTTGCGACCGCCGGGCAGTTGCGCGACTGGCTGCGCGAGCGGGGTGGCGTCTGGGCCGATCAGTTCGCCGACGGCCGCGCCGTCCGCGTGTCGGTCGATCACCAGATGGCCGAGGCTTCGACCCCGGTGCGCGCCGGGGCCGAAGTCGCGTTCTTTCCGCCGGTGACCGGCGGTTGACGCGCATTCGTCATGCGCGTAGTTTGTGCGCATGACTGACTCCATCCGTGAGCGAACCGTTCCATACGACCTTGGCGCGCCGAAGCGACCGGCGAACGTCACGGTCAATGCCGACCTTCTCCGGCGAGCGCGCGAGTTCGAGCTCAACCTGTCGCAGGTGTTGGAGAAGGCACTCGCCGACCAGGTCGCCGTCCGGGTACGCGAACGCTGGTTGGCAGAGAACCGTGCCGCCATCGAGGCGTACAACCGGGAGATCGAGCAGCACGGTTGCTTCTCCGATTCGCTGCGCGGCTTTTGAATGGCCCAGTTCGACGCGCATCGCAACACGAACGCGGCGTCGAGCAGGCGCTACCCGTTGCTGCTCGACATCCAGTCGAACCTGCTCGACGATCTTGCGACCAGGGTGGTGGTTCCGCTTGCCGTTCTCGACGAACGATCGGCACCGCCGATCACCCGACTGATGCCGGTGTTCGAAATCGAAGGCCGTCGGCTGGCGATGCACACTGCGCAACTGGCCAGCATCGGGCGCAAGTCGCTCGGGCCTCGTGTGGCTTCGCTGGCGAATCAGCGCGAAGACATCGTCGCCGCGCTCGATGTGCTGATCAGCGGAGTTTGAACATGCCGGTGCGGGTCCAGCAGGAAGACTTCGACGTCGGCGCCGAGATCGCTGCGCTGCGTGCCGGCGATCGCCGGATCGGTGCGATCGCGAGCTTCGTCGGCACCGTGCGCGACCTGAACGAAGGGCAGGGCGTTGCCGCGATGACGCTCGAGCACTATCCGGGCATGACCGAGCGCGCGCTCGAGGCCATCTGCGCGCAGGCGCGGGAGCGCTGGAGCATCTACGACGTGCTCGTCATCCATCGCTACGGGCCGCTCGAGCCCGGCGACCAGATCGTGCTGGTCGTCGTCACGTCGGCACATCGCGGCGAGGCTTTCGCCGCCTGCGAGTTCGTCATGGACTACCTGAAGACGCAGGCGCCGTTCTGGAAGAAGGAGCGCACCGCGCAGGGCGAGCGCTGGGTCGAGGCGCGCGCGAGCGACGACGAGGCGGCTTCGCGGTGGTGAGCCGGCTGCGGGGTGGCCCGTCCTCGCGCTCGTCGGCATTCCGGCTGGCACGCGCGTCGGCCGTTCGGACGGTGCGGAGCAGTTGTCGATGAGTCCGGTGCCCGCCGGACCGGCGTTCACGTTGACGGGTTTCGTCGCGGTCGGCATCGGCGCCGTGTTGGGCGCGTGGGCCCGTTGGGCGCTCGGCATCTGGCTGAATGCGGCCGGCCGGCCGTTTCCCGCGGGCACGCTGGCCGCCAACCTGGTCGGCGGCCTGATGATCGGGATGCTGGTTGCCTGGTTCGGCCGGCATCCGGACCTGGATCCCGCCTGGCGCCTGTTCGCGATCACCGGCTTCCTTGGCGCACTGACCACGTTCTCGAGCTTCTCGATCGAGTCCTTCGGGCTGATCCAGCGCGGTGATTTCGGCTGGGCCTTGCTGCACACGGGCCTGCATCTGCTCGGCTCGCTGCTGCTGGCCGCTCTCGGATACCGGCTGGCAAGCTGACCTTCGAGTTCCGACATTTCCTGGATGAGAGCGCTTCGATGACGACCGGCGTGCCGGCCTGGCTGTGGATCGTCTGCGTCATCGGCGCAGCAGCGGTCCAGACTGCGCGCAACGCGATGCAGCGAAGTCTGACCGAGAGCGTCGGAACCGTCGGCGCCACGCACGTGCGCTTCCTGTTCGGGCTGCCCTTCGGCCTGCTGTTCCTGGCCGTGACGGCCTCGGTCGTCGACCTGTCGACGTTGATGCCGTCCTGGGCCTTTGCTGCCTGGGTGCTGGCCGGGGCCACCTGCCAGATCCTGGGCACCGCGCTGATGCTGGCCGCGATGCGCGAGCGCTCGTTCGTCGTGACGATCGCCTACATCAAGACCGAGCCGGTGCAGATCGCGCTGTTCGGCCTCGTGTTTCTCGGCGAAGCGCTGAGCCTGCCGGTACTCGTTGCGATCGTCGTCGCGACCTGCGGCGTGCTGCTGATGTCGATGCCGACCGGTGCGGCGAAGGTCGCCGCGGTGTCGTCGGGCGCAGCTCGATCCGAGGGGATCGAGCGGGAAAGCCGGTGGCCGCAGCGTGCTGCGCTGATCGGCATCGCGTCCGGCGCGATGTTCGCGCTGTCGGCGGTCGGTTTTCGCGGCGCGATCCTCGAACTCGGCGACGGCCCGTTCTATGCGCGTGCGACCACGACGCTCGCCGTCGGCCTGGCGATGCAGACGGCGATGCTGACGCTATGGCTGGTATGGCGCGATCGTGGCGCGCTGTTTGCGATCTTCCGTTTGTGGCGGCCGTCGCTGCTGGCGGGTGCGGCCGGCGCGCTCGCGTCGCAGCT
>CALLYQ010000274.1 GCA_937858875.1 uncultured Lautropia sp.
AACCTGAAGAGCGACGAGGGCCAGCGGATCCTGCGGGCCCTCGTCGGCAGGAGCGACGTCGTCATCGACAGTTTCCTGCCGGCCGCGGCCAGGCGGCTCGGCGTCGACGACGCCACGCTGCGAAGCATCAAGCCCGATCTCGTCCACGTGACGATCAGTGGCTACGGCGAAGCGGGCCCGCTGAAGGACCGCCCGGGCTACGACCTGATGCTGCAGGCCTTCACCGGCATGATGTCGATCACCGGCGAACCCGGCGGGGGGCCGATCCGTGCCGGTGCTTCCTTCATCGACATGACTACCGGCATCCTTGCCTATGCCGGCGCATCCGGCGCGCTCTTTGCGAAAGCGAGCGGCCGTACCGGCGGCGAGCACGTGAAGGTGTCTCTGCTCGAAACCGGGATGGCGCTCCTTGGCTACCACCTGGTCGACGTGGCGGCGACCGGACGGCAGCCGGAGAGGGGCGGTTCCGGCGTCTGGCATCTGGTGCCGTACCAGGCGTTTCGCACCCGCGACGGATCGATTCTTGCGGGGGCGACCAACGATGCGAGCTGGCAGCGCATGTGCACCGCGCTCGAGGCGCCCGAGCTCGCCGACAACGCGGACTACGCCAACGCCGCCAGCCGGATCGAGAATCGCGAGGTGCTGCTGGCGCGCCTCGGCGAGATCTTCCTGGCGCGCACGACGGCAGACTGGATGGAGCGGCTGGAAGCCGCACGCGTGCCCTGCGCCCCGATCCATGACCTGCCGGCTGCGCTGCGCCACCCGCAGGTCGCGGCCACGCGGATGCTGGTCGAGTCGACCGATGCGCGCGGCGTGCCACGGAAACTGGCCGGCGTGCCGATCAAGATGAGTGCAATGCCGGCATCGATCGAAGGCGTCCCGCCGTACCTGGGACAGCACACGGCCGAGATCCTTTCGACGGAACTCGGGCTCGATTCGAAATACATCGAACAACTTCGGGAATGGGGGGTCGTATGACTGGCGAGATCGCCATCGAGATCGACGACAACGGTGTCGGCTCGATATGGATCGAGAATCCGTCGCATCGCAACGCGATGAACAACGCGCTGATCGAAGCCTTGATCGAAGCCTTCGAGAAATTGTCGGCCGACTCGTACTGCCGGCTGATCGTCTTGCGCGGGCGCGGTGGAATCTTCTGCGCCGGGCGCGAGCTGCGTGACCTGCGCGACCTGCACGAGTCGACGCTGGAGGTCATCGAGGCGGCATACAGGCGGCTGCGTCAGCTCAACGAAGCGATCTACTACTGCCCGAAGCCGACGGTCTGCGTCATCGAGAAATACGCATTCGGGCTGGGTGCGACGATCGTCAGCTGGTGCGACATGGCCCTGGCCGAGGCCGACGCCCTGATCTCGTATCCCGAGGTGCACCACGGCATCACGCCGGCGCCGGCAGTCATGGCGATGCTGCGGGGGCTGGGCCGCAAGGCCACGATGGACCTGCTGCTGACCGGACGCCGCGTCGGCATGGCCGAGGCCGTCGAACTCGGGCTCGTCACGAAATCGGTCCCGAAGGAAGCGCTCGACGACGCCTTGTCGGAGATCGTCACATCGCTGCTTCGAGGCAGCCCGAGCGCGATCCGCCGCACCAAGGAATTCATCTGGCAAAGCGAAGACGCCGCGCACCGCTCGGGCATGGCCAGCGCGGTCGACAGTATCAGCGCCGGACTCGCATCGCCCGAAGCGCGGGAAGGGATCGGCGCATTCCTCGAGAAGCGGAGCCCGGCATGGGCACGTTGAAGACAGCTGAGAGGCGGAAACAGGAATCGGTACAACGGAGATTGGGCATGGACAGACGTGGTTTCATCGTTTCAGGCGTCGCGCTGGCGGGCGGCAGCCTGCTCGCAACCGCTGCGGGCGCGCAGGACAATTTCCCGTCGCGACCGATGAGGCTGGTCGTGCCCTTCCCGCCGGGCGGACCGACCGACATCTTCGGACGTCGCTATGCCGAGCGCTTGAGTGCAGCGCTCGGCCAGCAACTCGTCGTGGAAAACCGTGCCGGTGCCGGCGGCACGATCGGCGCAGCCGCAGTGGCGAATGCGCGGGCCGACGGCTACACGATGCTCTTCGGCACCTCGTCGACGCACGTCACGAGCCCGCTGATGCTGGCCAATCCGCCGTACGACCCGCTGAAGGACTTCACGCTGCTGGTCGTCGGCATCGTGCCGATGGTCGTTGCGGTGAACCCCTCGTTGCCGGCACGCACGATGCAGGAATTCCTGGCACTGCTGAAGGCCCATCCGGGCAAGTACACCTTCAGTTCGGCCGGACCGGGAAGCATCAACCACCTGGGCGGCGAACTGCTCAAACTGCGCGCCGGCGTCGACGCCTTGCATGTTCCCTACAAGGGAACCAACCCGGCACAGCTTGCGCTGCTGTCCGGAGAAGTGGATTTCCTGCTCGACACCTTCGGCACGGCGCTTACGCACCACGAGGCCGGCAAGATGCGGATCCTGGCGACCTGCGGGGAACGGCGATCGCCCGCTGCACCCGACATTCCGACGACCCTGGAGCTCGGCATCGAGGACTCCACGGTGACCACGGTCAACGTCGTTGCACTGCCTTCGTCGACGCCGGCAGCGATCGTCGAAGTCATCGCGCAAGCCACGCGAAAGGTGATGGCCGACGAAGACATGGTCGCGTCGCTCACGAAGATGAGCATCGAACCGGTCGCCAATGCCGACACCGCGAAGTCGGCTGCGTTCTTCGAAAGGGAGATCGCGCGCTGGGCGCCGATCGTCAGGGCCAGCGGCGTGACGATCTGAACGCTGGCGCGCTGATGTACAGTGCCGCGACGTTTCCGACGGGCGTCGCGGCGCTGGTCAACCGGAGACGTGCGGGCACCCGCCGCCTTCCATCTTCCTGAACGCATCGTCGCCGGCGATGGTGCTGATCACTTCGTAGTAGTCCCACGGGTATTTCGATTCCGACGGCTCCTTGACCCGTACGAGGTACATGTCGTGGACCATGCGCCCGTCCTGGCGCACGACGCCGTTCTCGGCGAAGAAATCGTTCACCGGCGTCGACTTCATCAGCTCGCTGATTCTTGCCGCGTCGGTGGTTCCTGCCTCGTGCGCCGCTTTCAGATAGTGCGCTATCGACGAGTAGACGCCTGCTTGCGCCATGTTCGGCATCACCTTGGTGCGCTCGAAGAAGCGCTGCGACCACTTGCGCGTCGCTTCGGTGCGGTCCCAGTAGAAGCCGGTGGTCAGGTAGACGTTCTTGGCCTGATCGAGGCCGAGCGCATGCACGTCGTTGATGTACACGAGCAGGGCGGCGACGCGCTGCTTGCGGTCGAGGCCGAACTCGGTTGCCTGCTTGATGCTGTTGTTGAGGTCGGCGCCGGCGTTGGCCAGCCCCACGACCTGCGCACCGGACGACTGCGCCTGCAGCAGGTAGGACGCGAAGTCGGCGGTGCCCAGCGGATGCCTGACTCCGCCCACGATCTCGCCGCCCATCGCGTTGACGGTGTCGGTGACGTCCTTTTCCAGCGCGTGCCCGAACGCGTAGTCGACGGTCAGGAAGTACCACCGCTTTCCGCCCTGCTCGAGGATTGCGCGTGCAGTCCCGTTGGCCAGCGCATAGGTGTCGTAGGTCCAGTGAAATCCGGTGGGCGAGCAGGCCTTGCCGCTGAGGTCCGACGTACCTGCGCCGGAGACGAGGACGGTCCGGTTTCGTTCCTGCGCAAGCTTCTGCACTGAAAGCGCGATGGCGGAGGTCGTGAGTTCGGCGATCGCGTGGACGTCTTCCGCGTCGAACCACCTGCGGGCGATCGCACTCGCCACGTCGGGCTTGTTCTGATGGTCGGCGGTGATCAATTCGACCGGCTGGTCCGGATGCGCCTCCCTGAAGTCTTCGACAGCCATCCGCGCGGCTTCCACGACGCCCTTGCCAGCAACGGCGGCATAGACGCCGGCCATGTCGGTCAGCACGCCGATCTTGATCGGCCCGGCAGCCTGCGCGGAGACTCCGGCAGACGCAAGTCCCAGCACGGCCAGCGCCTTTGCAATGTGATGCAGCATTCGCTCCTCTCGGTTTCTAACTAATAATGACTTACGAATCATCAGTCACTATTGGGTCGGCAGTCAAGCAAAGGAGGAATGCCTGCACCAGTGGGGCGGCCGCGTCGATCAGTCTCCGTTGTGGCAGATCAGCGCCTGGCCGCCAGCCAGGCAGGTTCTGGCATCCGGCGTGTCGCTGAGCAAGCTGAATTGCGCAAGGCTCTGGGCTTTGGCCATCGCGTCGATGCGGCAGGTGGCCAACACTGCGTCAGCCCGCTCGCTGGAAAACAGATGGATGGAGCTGTTGCGAAGCCGCGCCCCGGCTGGCGAAAGCACCTCGAGCGACCGCTGCAGCAGGTCTGCGGCGATCTGCTGCAGCAGATGGTCGGTTTCGTGGGGTGTCGCGCCTTCCCGCTGGATGTCGTAGCGAAGCGTCAACGCATCGGGACGCGAATCGACGATTTCGGCGCTGTACCCGTTGGCAGCGGGGGTCGTACGCGCGGTCGCGCGGGCAGGTTTTTTCGCGCCGCGTTTCGCTGCACCGAA
>CALLYQ010000275.1 GCA_937858875.1 uncultured Lautropia sp.
TGAAGCACCTGTTCGACGACGGCGTGGTCGCGTGCGAGGCGCTCGATGCCGCGCTGGCGGCACCGCGCTACGTCCGGGACAAGGTGGCGCTCGATGCCGGTGAGCAGCAGCGCTTGCGCGAAAGCCGGTCGGCAGCGCAAGCCTCCGGCGGCGATCGCTCGCCAGCACGATGAGTGCATCGATGAGTGCCCGAACGAGCCAGTCGCAGATCGCGCCGCTGCAGGGCGCACACGGTCCGGGCGGCTTGCGGCCGCGGCCGATGCAGCGCCTGGACTTGCCGCAGGTCGCGGCGACCGAGGCGCAGGTCTATCCGTTTCCGTGGTCGATCGGCAACTTCGACGATTCGCTGACCGCCGGCTACGACTGCTGGGTCTTCGAAGGCGGCGATGGCCGCCTCGCCGCCTATGCGATCGTCATGTGGATTCCCGACGAGGTTCATTTGCTGAACCTGAGCGTGCCGGCCCGCCTTCAGGGGCGTGGCATCGGCCGCACGGTCCTCGAATGGCTGTGCGGCAACGCGGTGGCGCGCGGCGCGCGCGGCATGCTGCTCGAGGTCCGGCCGTCGAACCTGCCGGCCCTGCATCTGTACGAAAGCAGCGGTTTCACGCGGATCGGCGTGCGGCGACGCTACTATCCGGCCGCCGAAGGCAGCCGCGAGGACGCCTGGGTGCTGTTCCGCACCTTCGGCGGCAGCAACGCGGAGCACGACGATGAATGAGTCGCAGCGGCGCGCCTGGCTCGCGCTCGGACTCGGGCCGCGCTGGGAATGGAGCGCAACCGATGACGAGGCCCTCGCCGACGGAGGAACGGGCGTCCTCGTCGAAGCCGAAGGCGACGGCATCGGTTACGGCGATCCCGCAGCAGCCCCGCTCTCGGCGCTCGATGAGCGACGCGCCGCCATCGCCGCCAGCAGCTGGCCCGAACTGCGCGAGGCTGTCGCCGCCTGCCAGGCTTGCGGTCTGTGCAGGTCGCGCAGCAACACGGTGTTCGGCGTCGGGGACGAAGCCGCAGACTGGTTCGTGCTCGGGGAGGCGCCTGGTGCCGAAGAAGACCGGCGTGGCGAACCTTTCGTGGGTCGGGCCGGTCAACTGCTCGACTCGATGTTGGCCGCCGTCGGCAAGTCGCGGCGCGGCGACGCGCAGCGCGGCGGCGTGTTCATCGCCAACGTGCTGAAATGCCGGCCCCCCGGAAACCGCGATCCGAGCCCCGACGAAGCGGCACGCTGCGAACCGTTCCTGCAAAGGCAGCTCGAACTCGTCTCCCCGAAGCTGATCCTCGTCGTCGGCAAGGTGGCCGCGCAGTCGCTGCTCGGCACCGAGGCTTCGCTGGCCAGCCTGCGCGGGCGCGTGCATACGCATCGCGTCGGGCACCGCGAGATCCCGGTCGTCGTCACCTACCATCCGGCCTACCTGCTGCGCAGGCCGGAGGACAAGGCGAAAGCCTGGGTCGATCTGCAGCTGGCCATGCGCAGCACTCGCGAGGCGTCTGGATAGCCTGCAGGCCACGCGGCCGCCAGGCGGCCGAGCTCAGTGCTTCTGCTCGCCGATCAGCGCGACCGAATCGAATTCGCGCTGGTTGGCACGGTGCAGGCGAATGACCGCGATCATCAGCAGCGCCACCAGCGCGCCGAACATCAGGATGATCAGGTTCACGCCGAGATCGATGCGAATCAGCAGCGCGTAGATGCCGAGCATCAGCAGGATGTTCATGTTCTCGTTGAAGTTCTGCACTGCGATCGAATGGCCGGCGCTCATCAGCACGTGGCCGCGATGCTGCAGCAGCGCGTTCATCGGCACGACGAAGAAGCCGGCCATGCTGCCGACCACCAGCAGCAGCGGAAACGCCATCCACTGCGAAGAGACGATCGTCATCAGCGGCACCAGCAAGCCCATCGCGACGCCGACCGGCAACACGCGCAGCGAGTCGCGCAGGCGCACGACGCGCGCCGCCCACATCGCGCCGGCGGCGATGCCGAGTGCGAACACGCCCTGCAGCATCGCGGCCTGGCTCAGCGGCATGCCGAGGTTCACGCGCGCCCAATCGAGCACGATGAATTGCAGCGTGGCGCCCGCGCCCCAGAACAGCGTGGTCACCGCAAGCGAGATCTGCCCGAGCTTGTCGCGCCACAGCAGCTTGTTCGCCCGCACGAACTTGTGCAGCAGCGTCAACGGATTGCGGTGCTGCCGGCGGTAGCGCGCGCCGGTGTCGGGAATTCGCAGGTTGAACCAGCCGGCGATGGCGTAGATCAGCGTGATCACGACGAGCGCCGCTTCGGCCGGGGTGTCGACACCGGTATCGATCCAGGGCAGGTCGATCGCGAGCAGCACGCTGGCCACCGACGGGCTGATCAGCGCGCCGCCCAGTACCGTGCCGAGGATGATCGAGCCGACCGTCGTGCCCTCGATCCAGCCGTTGGCCGCCACCAGCCGTTCCGGCGGCAACAGCTCGGTCAGGATCCCGTACTTGGCCGGCGAGTAGGCCGAGGCACCGAAGCCGACGATCGCGTAGGCAAGCAGCGGATGCACGGTGGCGAACATCAGCACGCAGCCGATCGCCTTGACGCCGTTGGTCGCCAGCATGACGCGGCCTTTCGGCATCGAGTCGGCGATCGCGCCGACGAACGGCGCCAGCATCACGTAGGAGACAGTGAAGAACAGCTTGAGCAGCGGCGTCATCCAGCCCGGCGCGTGCATCTCGATCAGCAAGGCGATCGCCGCGATCAGCAGCGCGTTGTCGGCCAGCGACGAGAAGAACTGCGCCGCCATGATCGTGTAGAACCCGCGCTTCATCAGGAGGATGCCAGCATGTTCCTTTCGATGGCGCCCGGGGACCCGTGAGCCGGGAGGCTGGGAAGACGCGCGCTGCGTTATACCATGCGGGGATGCCACGACCCGTGCACGCCACCATCTCCGTCGCTGCCTTGCGGCACAATTTGTCACGGGCGCGCGAACTGGCACCGGGTGCGAGAACCTGGGCGGTCGTCAAGGCCAACGCCTATGGTCACGGGCTCGACAACGCGCTCGAAGCCTTCGCTGCGGCCGACGGACTCGCGCTGATCGAGTTCGATCGTGCGCAGCAATTGCGGCGGGCCGGCTGGCGCAAGCCGCTGCTGATGCTCGAAGGCGCCTTCGACTTCGACGACACCGCGCTCGCGGCCCGGGAAGGCCTGTCGCTGGTCGTGCACGAGCCGCGTCAGATCGACTGGCTGGCACGGCTGCCGGCCGACCGGCAGTTGCCCGTCTGCCTGAAGTTCAACAGCGGCATGAACCGGCTCGGTTTCGACGCGGCGGCGATCCCGGCGGCCTGGGCGCGGCTGGCCTCGTTGCCCGCGGTCGGAGCGATCACGCTGGTTTCGCACTTCGCAAACTCCGACCTTGGCGGCGGCGCCGACGAAGCCATCGCGCGC
>CALLYQ010000276.1 GCA_937858875.1 uncultured Lautropia sp.
CGTTCATGAAATGCGTGGACACGAAGATCGTGACCCGGTCGCGGCGCGACAGGTCGACGAGCAGTTGCCAGAAGCCGTCGCGCGCGATCGGATCGACGCCCGAGGTCGGCTCGTCGAGAATCAGCATGTCGGGCTCGTGCACGACGGCTACCGCCAGCGACAGCCGCTGGCGCATGCCCATCGGCAGGCTGGCGGGCAGGCTGTCGCGAACCTCGCCGAGGCCGAAGCGCTCGATCGTCTGCTCGACCCGCTCGGCGATCCGCGCCGCGGGCACGTGAAACAGCCGCGCGTGCAGCAACAGGTTCTGCATGACGGTGAGCTCGCCGTACAGCGAGAACGACTGCGACATGTAGCCGACGCGCTTGCGCGTGTCGAGGTCGCGCGGGTCGACCTCGCGGCCGAACAGCCAGGCGCGGCCGGCGCTCGGCGTCAGCAGCCCGGTCAGCATCTTCATCGTCGTGGTCTTGCCGCAGCCGTTGGAACCGAGAAAACCGAAGATCTCGCCGCGCCGGATCCGGAAGCTGACGCGGTCGACGGCGGTGAAATCGCCGAAGCGCATCGTCAGGTCCTGCGCCTCGATCGCGATCTCCGCGTCGTCGGCGGTCGATGCCGCCGTCTGCAGCGGCGGAATCACGACCTCGCGGTGGCCACGGCGCTTGTGCTCAGGCAACAGCGCGATGAACGCCGATTCGAGCGATCGCGTGCCGGTTCGGGCGTAGAGCTGTGCCGGGGTTCCGGAGGCGAGGACCCGGCCTTCGTCCATCGCGACCAGCCAGTCGAAGCGACTGGCCTCGTCCATGTACGCGGTCGCGACGATCACGCTCATCCGCGCCTCGCGGCCGCGGATGCGATCGATCAGGTCCCAGAACTGCCGGCGCGCCAGCGGGTCGACGCCGGTGGTCGGTTCGTCGAGGATCAGCAGGCGCGGATCATGAATCAGCGCGCAGCACAGCCCGAGCTTCTGCTTCATGCCGCCCGACAGCTTGCCTGCGGGCCGGTCCAGGAACGGATGCAGGCCGGTGGCTCGCGTCAACTCGTCGATGCGACGACGGCGCTCGCCCGCGCCGTGGCCGAACAGGCGCGCGAAGAACTGCAGGTTCTCTTCGATCGACAGCGTCGGATATAGGTTGCGGTGCGCCGCACTGCCGATGTCGCCGCCGAGCACGTCGATGCGGCCCTGCTGCACGGCACGCGCGCCGGCGATCAGCGACAGCAGGCTCGACTTGCCGACGCCGTCGGGCCCGATCAGGCCGATCATCCGGCCAGCCGGGATGGCCAGGTCGATCTCGTCGAGCGCCAGCTTCCTGCTGTAGCGCAGGCTGACGCCGGCGATGCTGGCGACCGGAGTCGCGCCGCCCGGCGGCGACCCTCCGGTGACCGCAACGACGGCCGGTGAACTCACTCTGGAACCCGGACGGCCAGATGCTCGGGCCATTGCGCCTGGTCGTCGAGCTTGAGCCAGGCCACGCCGGGCAGCCCCGTCTTGACCTGCTCCAGGTGCTTCTCGAGCAGCTCCCGGTCGATGCGCGCGCGCACGCGGAACATCAGCTTCTGGCGTTCGCTGGCGGTCTCGACGGTCTTCGGCGTGAACTGCGCGACGCTCGCCACGAAGGACACCCGGGCCGGGATCACGTACTGCGGGGCGGCGTCGAGCACGATGCGCACGTCACTGCCGAGCGCGACGCGGCCGGCGTCGGTCTCGGGCACGAAGAAGGTCATGTAGACGTCGCCGAGATCCACGAGGTTCAGCGCCGCGCCGCCGGCACCGAGCACTTCGCCTTCCTGTGCGATCCGGTACTGGACGCGGCCGTCGCGCGGGGATCGCAGCACGCTGTCGGCAATATCGGCCTCGACACGCGCGACGGTCGCGGCCGCCGCCGCTGCTGCCGCCTCGGCACCGACCGCCTGCGCCTGCGCCGCGCCGATGCCCGCTTCGGCGGCCAGCACCTGTGCCTGCGCAGCCGCTACGGCGGCGCGGGCGCTGCCGACGCGCGCCCGGTCGTCGTCGAGTTGCTGGAACGACGACGCGCCCTGCTTGGCCAGCGTCTCCGATCGCGCGAGGCGGCGCTGTGCAGCGTCGAGTTCGGTTTCACGCTGGACGACGACGGCCCTGGCTGCCGCCAGATCGCTCTCGCGCACGGCCACTTGCGCCTTGGCCGTGCCGACCGCGGTGACCGCCTGCCGGTGCATCGCACGCGCCTCGTCGCGCTGCGCTTCGAGCACGTCGATCTGCATGTGCACCAGCGGCTGGCCGGCCTTCACGAAATCCCCCTCGCGAACGAGGATCCGTTCGACCCGGCCGGCCAGTTTCGTCGACGCATTGATCTCGGTCGCCTCGATCCGCCCGTTGCCGCTGACGAAACCGGTCGTCGAATCCGGCGCCTGAGCGCTGCGCCACAGCCCGAAGCCGGCGCCCGCGAGCACCGCGGCGCCCACGATCCAGATGACGATCTTCCTCGACTTCGCTTGCATTCCGAGCTTCCTCGCGACGTTGACATCGGGCTTCAACGACGGGTATTGTAGCCTTAACGACCGACTGGTCGGTTGTTATAGAACAAACCAGCCCCCTCCAGGCGACCGTATCGACATCACCATGCAGCGCCATGACAGCCCGAAACAGCGCTTGCGTGCTGCGCCCACGCCGGCTGACGCCGGCGCCGCTCGTGCAGCCTCGGCGCCCAATGGCGCCTCAACCAGCCTGCGCCGCCGACTCGCTCCGGCAGCACGCATCGAGCTGATTCTTGACGCTGCGCTGCAGCAATTCTCCGCTCGTGGATTCGAAGCGACGCGGATGGACGACGTCGCTGCCGGCGCCGGTTTATCCAAGGGCGGCCTCTACGCCCACTTTTCGGGCAAGGAACAGATCTTCCAGGCGTTGCTGGACCGATCGCTGCCCGACATCGTCATCGAAGAGCAGGCCCTGGTCGCCTGCACTTCGATCCGAAGCCTGATCGAGACGCTGGTCGATCCGTTCTACGAAGCCATGAAGGACCCGAAGGCCCTGGTGACCCTGCGCCTGCTCGTCAGCGAAAGCGAACGCGCGAGCGAGATCGTCTCGCGTTGGCGAGCCCGGTTTCCCGGCGACCATCTCACCGTGTTCCGCCGGGCGCTCGAACCGTGGATCGAACGCGGCGCGGTTCGCCCGAGCGTGGTACTCGACGATGCCTGGCTGGCGTTCACTCCTGCACTGCAACCGATCGTCGGCCTGCTGGTCTGCGGCACGAGTCCCGACGAAAACGCGCTGCAGCACGCGCGTGGCGCCCATGTCCGGATGTTGTGCGAGCTGCTCGAAGCGCCAGGCGCGCAGACATCCTCGAGACCCTCCACGAGCAGCCGCCCGGAGACCGAGCAATGACCGACATCATTTCCACCAGCATCGCCCTCATCTTCGTCGGCCTGTTCACGCTGATCGTCGGCTACACGAAAAGGGACAAGCGGAACGGCCCCCTGCTGGTCTGGGCCGGAGTCCTCTGCATGCTTTCGGTCATCGTCTATTACATCCTGCGCCGCTTGCAATAGGCCCGGCAGCTCGAAGACACGGTCGAGCGGACTAATCCGCCAGGCTGACGCCGAATTCACGTCCGATCCCTAGACTCCGCGGTAGGCGACAGGGCCGAGACGGGGATGCAATGGTTGAGACCGGCGATGCAGCGATCATCGTGGAGCGCGGCCAGCTCCAGGCGCGCCAGCGCAGTCTTGCAATGGTATCGACGCTCGGGATCACGCTCTGCAGCGCGGCCATCGCCGCCGGAAAGGTTCCCGCCTCGGCGCTCGCCGCCTGGATCGCGCTGTCGGTCGGCGCGCTGCTGCTGCGCCTGCACGCCAGCCGTCTGGTCGCCGTCGCAAGCGTCCCGCACGCGCCCGCGATCGACCGACTGCAACGAGCCGGCGCGGCGGCCGGCGGTCTCGTTGCCGGCGCCGCCGGCACGCTGTTCCTGCAGATGCTCGACCCACCCGCTCAGGTAGCGCTGACCCTGCTCGCCTGCGCCGGCGTATTCGCGGTAATCCTCGACTTCGGCCATCAAGGCCTGCCGTTCCGGCTGCATGCCGCCTGCTGCATCGGCCAGTTCGCACTGGCCTGGTGGCGGCTGGGCGACCCCGGCAGCGAGCTGGTCTCGGCAGCGCTCCTCGGATTCTGGCTGCTGGCCGGCATCGCCGCTACCGCTGTCGACAGGCTCGGTCGCCAGGTTCTCGCCGCCGCGATCCAGAATCGCCGGCTCGCCGAGTCGTTGGCCGCCGAACACGCCCGCGCGCTGGCGGCCGACCGCGCGAAAAGCCATTTCATCGCCGCAGCCAGCCACGACCTGCGCCAGCCCGCTGCCGCGCTGTCGCTGATGACCGGCCTGCTGCGCCAGCGGGTCACCGATCCGGCGCTGGCTCCGACCGTCAGAGGACTGGAACGCTCGGTCCAGGCGATGAACGATCTGCTCGGTCAATTGCTCGACCTGTCGCGGCTGGACGCGGGGCGCATTGCGCTCGAGGTCTGCGCCGTCGACGTCGATGAGCTGCTCGACGATGTCGCACGCGAAATCGCGCCGGCGGCGGCCGACCGCGGCCTGGTCGTGCGCGTCGAGCATTGCGGCCACGAACTCGACTGCGATCGGCTGCTGACGATGCGGATGCTGCGCAACCTGGCCGACAACGCGCTGCGGCACACGGGTTCGGGCAGCATCACGCTCGGCGCGCGCGTCGACGAACGGCTGACGCTGAGCGTCACCGATACCGGCTCGGGCATCCACCCCGAGCATCAGGCCCGGATCTTCGACGAGCACTACCAGGTCGGCAACGATTCACGCCAGCGCAACCATGGGCTCGGCCTCGGACTCGCGATCGTGCGCCGGATCGCCGCGCTGCACGACGTGGAAATCGGTGTCGTCTCGGCGCCGGACCAGGGGAGCGTGTTCACACTGAAATTCCGCTCTGCCGGCCACCGGTCGCTGAAAGCCGGAGAATCGGCGCAAGTCGACGGATCGGCGCCCCCCGACAGCACGGATCACGCGCCGACGACGATGACACCGATCCCCTCCTCGGATCGCCAACCGACGAACGACCCCCGGCAGTTGCTGCTGATCGAAGACGACGAGCTGCTCGCGTCGGCCTTCCTGGCCTGGTTCCGCGAGGCGGGATTCCGCGCCCGGCGGGTCCGCGACGGCGCGCAGGCGATCCGGGTGCTGGACGCCGCAACGGCGCTCGACGTCGTCGTCTCGGATTTCCGTCTGCCTGGCGGCCTCGACGGCCTGGCGCTGCTGGGGTTCGCCGGGGACCGTCATCCGCACGCCCGTCGGGTCCTGGTCACCGGCGACACCGACCCGGCGCTCGACGAAAGGGCGGCCGGCAGCGGGGTCACGCTGCTGCGCAAGCCCGTCGACCCAGCGGTGTTGCGCCGTTTGCTGACCACGTCGGTAGGCTAGAATCGCCAGCACTCCGAACATGGTGATTTTGTGCGCAGCGGGCCGGCCCGGCGGTCCTGCGCCGCTCCAGATGGCCGAACGACTGCTGATCGTCGACGACGAAGAGGAAATCCGCGAACTGCTCGAGAACTACCTCGGCAGTTACGGATTCGAGGTCGAGGCCGTCGCCGATGGCCGGGCGATGCGCGAAGCGCTGAAGACGGCGCGCTACGACCTGGTGCTGCTCGACCTGGGACTGCCCGGCGAAGACGGGCTGACGCTTGCCCGCGAGTTGCGCAACGATTCGCAGCTCGGAATCGTGATCGTGACCGGTCGTGGCCAGCCGGTCGATCGGATCATCGGACTCGAGATCGGCGCCGACGACTACGTCGCCAAGCCATTCGAACTTCGCGAGTTGCTCGCCAGGGTGCGCAGCGTGCTGCGCCGGCTGAAGGCCGCCGCGCCCAACGCTGCAGCGGCCCCGGCGGCCGCGCCGGGCCGCCACGACCTGCTCGTCTTCGAGGGTTGGCAGCTCGACCTGGCCGCGCGCTCACTGAGCCGGCCCGATGGCGAGCCGGTCGTGCTGACCACCGGCGAATTCGAGCTGCTGAGCATCTTCGCCCGGCACCCGAACCGCGCGCTGAGCCGCGACGAGCTGATGGACTTCATCCATCGTCGCGAAGCCGGCCCCTTCGACCGCTCGATCGACGTTCAGGTCGGCCGGCTGCGCCGCAAGATCGAACGCGACCCGGCCCGGCCGGAGATGATCAAGTCGGTCCGCGGGGTGGGCTACCAGTTCACGCCTCGGGTCTCGCCGGGGTGAACGGAGGCAAGGCGGGTCATGACCGATCCGAAGTCAGCCGTACCGGCATCCGCTCCGGCATCCGTACCGGCATCCGCTCCGCCTCCGTCCGCCAAACCATGCGAGCCACTGGCAGCGGCGCATCCTGCCCTCTACCCGCAAATCTTCGAGATGGCGGCCGATGCGCAGCTTGTCTCGGAAAAATCGGGTCGGATCCGGCTCGTCAACCGGCAGGCCGAGCGGCTGTTCGGCTACTCCGGCAGCGAGTTGCTCGAACTGTCGATCGAAGATCTGATTCCGCACCGTTTCCGCGCCGACCACCAGCAGCATCGCAAGCGCTACCGGCAGCGACCGGCTGCGCGGCCGATGGGACTGAATCTGTCGCTGTGGGCCCTGCATCGTGACGGCCACGAATTCCCGGTCGAGATCAGCCTGAATCCGCTGCTGCTCGACGGCCGGGTGTTCGTCTGCGCGAACGTTCGCGATGTCAGCGAGCTGCACCGCGCGCGCGCCGTGCTGTCGCAGGCGCGCCAGACGCAGGCCATCGCCGACTTCGGCCGGCTCGCCCTGTCGAGCCAGGACCTGGCCTCGATCCAGAGCGAAGCCTGTCGTTTGGCGGCCTTGCATCTCGACGTGCCGACAGCGCTGCTGCTGCGGCACGAACGGGGAAAGCGGGCGCTCGCCGTCGTGGCCAACGCCGGCAGCACCGGTGACCGCGAGAACGCCGGCACGCAGCGCCGGCTGCTCGCGGCCATCGCCGATCGCATCGAGAACGGCGGCGTCGCGTAGGACCAGCCTGTGTCGCTCGAGGTCCGCCTTTCCGACACCGACGACGAATCGAGCCTGCTCCTGTGCGCAATCCCCGGCGAGGACGGCGGTGGCGGCATGCTGGTCGTCCATGCCGCGGCCGATCGGGGCTTCAGCCGCGACGACGGCAGCTTCCTGCGAGCACTGGCCAATACCGTGGGGGCTGTCCTGCAGCGCCAGCATGTCGAGGAGCGCCTGTTCCAGTTGCAGCGGCTCGAAGCGCTCGGACAGCTGACCGGCGGCGTCGCGCACGACTTCAACAACCTGCTGACCGTGGTCTCGGGCAACCTGCAGATGCTCGACGAGCGGCTCGAGCAAGATCCGCTGGCGGCGAAACTGGTCAAGTCGGCCTTGCGGGCCACCGGACGCGGCGCCGACCTCACGCGCAAGCTGCTTGCCTTCTCGCGCCGCCAGACGCTGCAGCCGCGAGCGATCCACGTCGGCCAGTTGCTGGCTTCGCTGGCCGAAATCCTGCGGCGTACGCTGGGCGCCCGCATCGAGGTCCGGACCGTGCTCGACGCCGACCTGCCGCTGGCCAAGGCCGACCCCGGCATGCTCGATACCGCGCTGCTGAACCTGGCGGTCAACGCGCGCGACGCGATGCCCGACGGCGGCCAGCTCACGCTCGAGGCGCAGCGCGAGACGCTCGACGCGGAGTACGCCGCGCGCGAGCCCGAGGTGGTGCCCGGCGAATACGTGCAGATCGCCGTCAGCGACACCGGTATCGGGATGCCGCCCGAAGTGCTGTCGCGCGCGTTCGAGCCTTTCTTCACGACCAAGGCGCGCGGCAAGGGCAGCGGCCTCGGCCTGAGCCTCGTCTACGGTTTCGCAAAACAGTCCGGCGGCCACCTGAAGGTCTACAGCGAAACCGGTATCGGCACCTCGATCAAGCTGTACCTGCCGACCGCGGGCGACCTCGCCCTGCGCGATGCGCCCGCGAGCGTCGAGGAGATGCGCGGTGGCACCGAGACGATCCTGATCGTCGAGGACGACGAATCGGTGCGCGAAGTGGCGGTGGGTTTCGTCGAGCGGCTCGGCTACCGGGTGCTTCAGTCGAACAGTGCCGACGATGCGCTGGAGCAACTGGATCGCAACCCCGACATCGCGCTGCTGTTCACCGACGTGGTCCTGCGCGGCGAAGTCGACGGACCGGAACTGGCCCGCGAAGCCGTGCGCCGGCGGCCGAGCCTGAAAGTGCTGTTCACGTCGGGCTACGCGCGCAACGCGCTGCCGCGACAGATCGGACCCGACGTCCCCTTCGAGCTGCTCAGCAAGCCGTACCGCATCGGCCAGCTCGCGCGGATGCTGCGTCGCTCGCTGGACCGCCCGCCTCCGCGGGACGGTCGACGCTGCAGTTCCTAGGCTGGGAGGCTGTCGGACTATGAGGCTTCGGGTTCGCGCCGCGCTTCGGCGCGGCCGATCACGGCCTTCAGCGCGTCCATCTGCTTGATCGTGATCTCGCGGTTGCGCACGGCGATCATCCCTTCGGTCTGGAAGCGCGACAGGATCCGGCTGACCGTCTCGAGCTTGAGCCCGAGCAGGCTGCCGATCTCCTCGCGCGTCATGCGCAGGATGAAATGCGTGGCCGACCAGCCACGCGCGGCGAGGCGCTTCGACAGGTTCAGCAGAAAGGTGGCCAGGCGCTCCTCGGCGCGCATCGAACCGAGCAGCAGCATCAGGCCTCGCTCGCGCTGGATCTCGGCAGCCAGCAGCCGGAACAGTTCGCGCTGCAGCGCCGGGTCGCGACAGGCCAGCGCATCGAGTTCGGCAAACGGAATCTCGACGACCTCGCTGTCCTCGAGCGCGATCGCGTCGCTGCTGCAGAGCTCCGAACCGATGCTTTCGAGCCCCAGGATCTCGCCGGCCATGTGGTAGCCGGTGACCTGCTCGCGGCCGTCTTCGGTCAACAGCACGGTCTTGAACGATCCGGCACGCACGCCGAACAGCGCATGGAACGAAGCGCCGCAATGGAACAGATATTCGCCGCGGCGCACACGCCGGCGAATGCCGCCGCCGAAGCGCGTGATCAGCGGATCGAGCCCGCTGTGGACCGGTCGCGCTTGCGAGCCCCGGCCCGACGGCACACCCGGAAAAATGCCGCTTTGGCCGGAAACTGCAGGGCTGGGGCTGATATCGAACATGCGTCGCTCCGTCGTCGTCCAGAGTGTGTCGGGTCTGTCAGCGAGGAATCTAACGACCCCGGCCTTGGACTCGATGGCTGAGCGGCAACGGTCGGTAACGGTTTGTAACGGCCCGGACGACATTTCGGCCGCGAACGCCTTGACCACGGTCAGGAACTTCGACGCTGCTTCGACCGCGGGCTTGATCTCGATGAAGACGAGGCGTCGGCGATCCGACGCCGCGCGAGCCTGCGCAGCAGTGCCCGAGCGGCAGGTGCGCCGCGCGCAGGTTGGCGCGCGCGTGCTTTCGGCTATGCTTTCCGCTTGAAACCGACCCCACACGGCTCCAGGAGGTCCGCGATGTACAAACACGTTCTCGTCCCGACCGATGGCTCGGACCTGTCCAACGACGCGATCACGAAAGCCGTCCAGTTCGCACAGGAGACGGGCGCACGACTCACGGTGCTGCACGTGATGCCCGAGTACATTCCGCCGGCTTTCGCCGAATTCCCGGCCGCCGGTCAGGCCTCGTTCGCCGAGTTCATGAAGGCGACCGAGGAAACCGGGAAATCGATCCTCGGCGCCGCGAAGAAATCCGCCGACGACGCCTCGGTCGCCTGCGAAACGGTCTCGCTGCGGCATACACAGCCCTATCGGGCGATCATCGACGTTGCGCGCGACAAGGGCTGCGACCTGATCTTCATGTCCTCGCACGGCCGGCGCGGGCTCAGCGCGCTGGTACTGGGCAGCGAGACCAACAAGGTGCTGACCCACTCGAGCATCCCGGTGCTGGTTTTCCGGTGAAACTGCTGCGCGGCCTGGCAGCCGCGCCGTTTTACCGCTCGCCGCAGAAGGCCGGCCCCCGGATGACGGGCCCCCGGACGGCCGGCCCGCGGATGGCCGGCCCGTGGATGGCCGGCCCCCGGAAGCTCGGACCGATCTCCGGTTCACGACGGCAGGCCGTGCTGTTCGCCGGGCTGCTGCTGTCGCTTGCACTGGTCTCGCCGTGGGCCTCGTCACGCACGCCGCAGGCCCCTGCCGCCGGCGAAAGCTTTCGAGCCGCGACGATCGCCGTCAGCGACGGCGACTCCTTCGTCGTTCGCGGCGCCGACGGCGCCCGGCTGCGGGTTCGTCTGGCCGGCATCGACGCGCCGGAGAGATCGCAACCCTATTCGGCAGTCGCCCGCCGGCACCTCGACGAGCTGCTCGGCAAGCGCGAGCTCGTGCTCGAGCCGATCAAGATCGATCCGTTCGGACGGCTCGTTGCGCAGGTGGACGTCGACGGCGTCGACCCGGCGCTGGCGATGCTGGAAGCGGGGCTGGCCTGGCATTTCGCACGCTACGACCGCGATCTGCCACCGGCGCTGCGTGTTCGCTATGCCGATGCGGCTGCGCTCGCGCGTCGCGAGCGCGTCGGCTTGTGGCGCGATGACACGCCCGAGCCACCCTGGGACTTCAGGAGGCGCGGCTCGCGCTGACCACAGGCGCGGCCTCGCGCTGGCGCAGCGTTTCGTAGAGCACGACGCCGGCGGCGACGGATACGTTCAGACTGCTGACCTGGCCCATCATCGGGATGCTGACCAGCACGTCGCAGTGTTCACGCGTCAGTCGCCGCAGCCCCTTGCCTTCGGCGCCGAGCACCCAAGCCAGCGAGCCGTCGAGCTTTTCCTCGTAGAGCGAGTGATCGGCTTCATCGGCGGTACCGATCACCCAGAAGCCGTTGTCTCGGATCGTGTCGATCGCCCGCGCCAGGTTCGTGACCATGATGTACGGGACCGTCTCGGCGGCCCCGCTGGCGGTCTGCACGGCAACGTCGGTCAACAGGCAGGCATGATCCTTCGGCGCGATGACCGCCGCCACGCCGGCACCGTCGGCCACCCGCAGGCAGGCGCCGAGATTTCTCGGATCGGTAACACCATCGAGCAGCAACAGCGTGGCCGGCCGCTCGATCCGCTCGAGAAGCTCCTTGAGCCCGACCGAAGGCGGAGCCACTTCGGCCACGGCGACGACGCCCTGGTGCCGCCTGCGCGGACACAGGCGCTCGAGCCGGTCATGGCCGACCCGATGCGGACGCAGCCCCGCGTCGGT
>CALLYQ010000277.1 GCA_937858875.1 uncultured Lautropia sp.
CGGGTCGCACCTTTTGCGTGGACGGGGCGGCGGCCGATGCAGGCGCCCCTGCCACCCCGGCTGCCACCGGGGGTCGGATTTACTTGAGCGAGAGAATACTGTGCCGACCGAGCCCGACAACTGGGTCGTCAGAGAGCACCTCGCGACTAGCTGCTTGCCGGGCCGGCGCCACCGTCCCTGGCAATACCGGCCAGATAGGTCTGCACGTCAACGGCACGGTCGCCGACGGCCTTGACCGCAGCCTGCAGCGCTTCCGGCGTGACACCAAACTTCTTTGACCAGTCTCTCAGTTCGTGGTCCTGATTCACATTGATGCGCTTGCGGTCCGAGCCAGCGGCGAGCGCAGTGTTGTCGGCCATCGTCAGCTCCCACTGAGTTTGCCTTAGCAGGACGCAACTGGCGTGCCTGAGCCGGGCCCGACCTCGGGTTTGGGGGCTGAAGCCTCGGGGCGGCAGTTCGGTGTGATGCCTCGAGCGTATTCCTCGTCGCCGAACACCTTGACGGCGACGTCCGACCTCACGCCGGAGATGAGTTCGTCGAAGCGCAGTTCGATGGGCTGCGAGAATTCGTAGTCGGGCCATTGGTCCCGAGGCTTGAGCATGATGTAGCCGTCGCAGATGTTCGGTACGAACTCGCTGCCGAGCCGGCTCGCCACGGCGCCCGACAGCAGGACCGCGACGATGGCGAAGGTCAGCACGACCGGGCCGTTCTCAAGGCTCCTCCCGAGAGCAGGCTGGTAGACGCGCCGCGCCCAGCCCATCAAGTGGTTCTCCTTCTCGGCCACCCAGGGGCAGTCAGACGTCCTTTCGAAGCAGTCGCAAGCCGTTGAAGACGACGATGAGGCTCGCGCCGACGTCCGCGAAGACGGCCATCCACAGGGTCGCCTGTCCGACGACCGCCAAGGCGAGAAAGACGGCCTTGATGCCGAGCGCGAGGGCGATGTTCTGCCGAAGCACGGACTTGGTCGCGCGCGAAAGCTTGACGAACGTGGCGAGCTTTCGCGGGTCGTCGTCCATGAGCGCCACGTCGGCCGTCTCGATGGCCGTGTCGGTCCCGGCCGCGCCCATCGCGAAGCCGATGTCAGCCTTGGCGAGCGCAGGGGCGTCGTTGATGCCGTCGCCCACCATCCCGACCGCCTTGCCGCCTGACTGGTATTGAGACACCACCTCGAGCTTGTCCTGCGGGAGCAGCTCGCTGCGGACATCCGTGATCCCAACTTGTTGGGCGATTGCCTCTGCCGTATGCCGATTGTCGCCGGTGAGCATCACCGGCTCGACTCCGAGTTGCTTCAGCTGCTCGACGGCCTCGGCGCTCTCCTGCCTGACCGTGTCGGCCACCGCGACGATGGCCATTGCGCGACCGTTTCCCACGAGGACGACGCAGGTCTTGCCCTGCTTCTCCAGCGCGTCGAGCCGCTGCTCGAGCTCGGGCGTGCTCGCGCCCAACTCTTGTAGGAGTCGTTGATTTCCGAGCCGGTAATGCACGCCGTCCATAACGCCTTCGATACCGCGCCCGCGCAAGGCAGCGAAGCCGCTGACCTCGGGCACCGTATCGAGGTGACTTCCGTAGGCAGTGATGGCGCGCGAGACGGGGTGGTCGCTGCGCGACGAAAGGGCGACAGCACGTCGGAGTTGTCCGGCTTCGGTCCCGGTCAAGGAGAGCACATCGGTGACCGCGGGCTTTCCGTGGGTCAGAGTCCCTGTCTTGTCGAGCGCGAGTACCTCGAGCTTGTCACCCCCTTCCAGGTAGAGTCCGCCCTTGATGAGGATGCCCCGACGAGCGGCGGCAGTCAGGCCCGACACGACCGTCACGGGTGTCGAGATGACGAGCGCGCAGGGGCACGCCACCACGAGCAGCACAAGGGCACGGTAGGTCCACGTCGACCAATCGGCTCCGAGCAGCAGAGGCGGAACCAGCGCCAACGCCGCGGCGACCGCCACGACTGCGGGGGTGTAGTACGCGGAGAACTTGTCGACGAAGCGCTGGGTCGGCGCTCGGCTGGCTTGCGCCTCCTGCACGGCGCGCACGATGCGCGCCAGGGTCGAGCCGTCCGCGGTTGCAGTAGCCTCGTACTCGAGTTCCCCGTCCTCATTGATGCTGCCCGCAAAGACTTGGTCTCCCGCGACCTTGGCCACCGGCGCGCTTTCGCCGGTGATGGGCGCCTGGTTGACCGTCGTTGCTCCCGCGAGGATGCGCCCGTCGATCGCAAGCCGCTCCCCCGGGCGCACGCGAACCGTCGCTCCAAGCCGCACGCTGCTCGCGGCCACGGTCTGCCAGTCGCCGTCCTCTGTCCGCACCGTTGCAGTTTCCGGCGTGACCGCCATCAGGCTCTCCACTGCCTTTCGTGCCCGCTGCAGCGCGCGCGCCTCGATGGCTTCGGCCACCGCGAACAGGAACATGACCATGGCGGCCTCAGGCCATTGCCCGATGAGCATCGCGCCGGTGACGGCGATGGACATCAGGGCGTTGATGTTCAGGCTGCCGTTACGCAGCGCTATCCAGCCCTTCTTGTAGGTCTCCAGGCCGGTGAGCGCGATGGCCAGCAGGGAGAAGCCCATGGCAGCGGGCGAGGTGTCGGCCAGCGAGAACGCGAAGAGTTCCGCGACGATGGCTGCGGCGCCGCCCGCGGCGAGCCTCCAGTTCCGTACCAGCCACGAGGTCGGCTTGCCCGGTCGTGACGACGCCAGTTCGCTCGGCCTTTCGGGCTGTCCAGCAAGGCCGATGTGGCTCAGCGCGGCGAGCACCTCATCCAGCTGCCCGCGCCTGTGCTCGACGGTGAGGCGATGTTCCAGCAGGTTGAACGAAAGTCCGGTCACCGATGGCAAGACGCCCAGCCGCTTGCGGATGAGCGCTTCTTCGGTGGGGCAATCCATCTTCTCGATGATGAGTGTGCTGCTTTCGACCTGCGCAGACTCTGTTCCGGGCGTCACCGGCGAAGCGTCGCGAGCGGTTTGATGAGCGCGAAAGGAAGGGACGGCCGCCGTGCAGCACGCGGAGTCATTTGGCAGGGTTCGTTCTCGTTCCATGCGCACATTTCAAACCTTCTAGCCACTATAATGTCAAGGATCGGGAACAACGATTCGAGGATTCATGAAAATCGGCGAGTTGGCGCGCTGGAGTGGCTGCCAGACCGAGACGATTCGGTACTACGAGGCGCAAGGGCTCCTTCAGCCTCCGGGGCGCGCGGCAAATAACTATCGCGAGTACGGACCAAGCCATCTGGAGCGGCTGGCGTTCATCCTGCGCTGCCGCTCGCTGAATCTCTCCCAAGCCGAGGTGCGCGCGCTCATCTTGCTGCAGGAGAGGCCGGAGAAGTCCTGCGACGACGTCAACGAGCTTCTCGACCGCCATCTGAGTGTGCTGTCGGAGCGCATCTCGCAGCTCGAGGTGCTCCGGCGTCAGCTCCAGGACATCCGGGCTGCCTGCGGCGGTGAGTCTTGCGTCGACGAATGCGGAGCGCTGGGGTCGCTTCGCGCAGAAGCCGTCGCTGGCGTTCGGTCGAAGAGAGCGTCGCGGCGCAGTCGTGCCGGAGTGGAACGCAGCGCGCTGCGCGGCCAGGAGCGGGGCTGAACTGCGCAGCAAGCGCCGGACCGTCTCAGCAGCGCGACCAAGGCAAGCGCGAGTCTGGGCAGGCAGGCGAACTCCAGCAGCGGCACCACGAAGGGGCTGTCGCTGCGCTCGAGCGCCTGGCGCAGCCGCGCCTCGGCCTGCAGTCGCACGCGTCGGCCTGGGCCTGCGGAGGGCAGCTTCACGCCTCGGGTGGGGTTTCGAAACCCGGCCCAGCTCCATTCCTTGATGGCCTGGTTGAACAGATGCTTGAGCAGCGCGGCGCCCCAAAGCAAAAGGGCTTCCGCATGGAAGCCCTTTCGGAACAAGCACTTGACTGTTGGTAGGCCGTACTGGATTCGAACCAGTGACCAACGGATTAAAAGTCCGCTGCTCTACCAGCTGAGCTAACGGCCCATTTTCTGACTGGCTCCTCGTGCTGCGGCGCCGATCGGAAAGCCTGCCATTCTATCGGCGCATCGGAAACCGGTCAAATCGCACGCTGCGTTTCAGATCATTCGCTCGATGCGCCAGTACTGGTACTTGAGCGCCGCTACCGCGCCGGCGCCGATCGCGGCCAGTGCGACGAAGGAGCCCAGCGCCAGTGTCGAGACGCCGCTCATGCCCTGGCCGATCGTGCAGCCCAGGGCCGTTACGCCGCCGATGCCCATCAGCAGGCCGCCGACCAGATGGTTCGCGGTGTCTTCGGTGCCGCCGAAGCCCTCCCAGCGAAACTGCCGCGTCGCCAGCGCCGAGAGCAGCGAGCCGGCGATCATGCCGAACACGGCAGCGATGCCGACGGTGACGATCCGGCTGGCGTCGCTCCAGAACAGGAAGAGCTCGATCGTGTAGGCGATCGGCGCGACGAAGGAGAACGACTCGGCGCGGCCCGAATTGGTCGCAACGAAGGCTTCCTCGAGCGTGTCCGGGTGCTCGGGCACGTAGCCGATGTGCCCGGACACGTACCAGACGCCGACGATGACCAGGCCCGGGACGATGCCGCCGAGCAGGTTCAGCGGCGTGCGGAACTCGCGACTGGCAAGTGCCCAGACGATCAGCGCACCGCCGATCGCCAGCCCGAGCACGAGATGGGCCGTGACCAGCGTCAGCGTTCCGCCATCGGCGAGCAGGCGGGGCAGGTCCTGCCGGGGCGCCATCGAGGTGGCGACTGGGGTCAGCGCGCTGACCCGCCACACGGCAGTCAGACCCTTGAGTGTCATGTACGCGCCCAGCCCGAGCGCGATGAAAACGACCACCGACTTCAGCGAGCCGGCTCCCAGGCGCACCAGCGTCTTGCTGCCGCAGCCCGAGGCCAGCACCATGCCGAAGCCGAACAGGAAGCCGCCGACCAGGTAGGACAGCCAGGTGAGGCGAGCGCCCGTGTAGATCGTCTTGGCCGGGTCGACGAGCCCGGTTGCGGCCAGCAGCTGCGTGCCGACGATCGCCACGCCGATCGCGCAGACCCACATCCGCATCCGGTTCCAGTCGCCCATGTTCACGATGTCGGCGATCGCCCCCATCGTGCAGAAGTTCGTGCGGTGCATGACCGCGCCGAGCACCAGGCCGAGCGCGAGGCTCGCCCAGACGACGGTGCTGCGCAGCGCCTCGAGATCGATGTCGGGCATGGGTCTGTCGTCGATGACGGTGACGGCCCGTTGCGGGTTCGGGCCCGCCGAAAGCCGCCGGCCGGCTTCAGTTCTTCGCGGTCGGCGGCAGCGATGCGAGCCGGTCGCGCGCGAGCTGCGCTGCCGGGCTCTGCGGATAGCGCTCGATCAGCGACTGCAGGGTCTGGCGTGCGGCGTTCCGGTCGCCGGACTCGGCCTGCGCGTAGCCGATGTTCAGCAGCGCGTCGGGAACCCGCGAGTTGTCCGGGAACTTCGCGACCAGCGTCTCGTGGCTGCCGATCGCTCCCTTGTAGTCCTTCAACGCGAACTGGCTGCTGCCGATCCAGAACCAGCTGGCCGGCGCATAGTGACTGTCGGGAAACTGCTCCTGGAACTGCCGGAACGAACCCAGCGCGTTCTTGAAATCGCCGGAGCGGAACTGCGCCAGCGCCGCTTCGAAGCTGCGTTTTTCCTCGGGATCGACGTTGGCCGCGCGGCCGTCGATCTCGACGCCGACCGGGTCCGAACGCTTGATCCGGTTGTCGACGGTAGCCAGTTGCTCGCCGAGCTGGCGCCGGATCGTCGAGACTTCGTGCGCCTGTACCTCGAGCTGGCCGCGCAGCTTGGCGATTTCCTGGCGCAGCTGCTCGAACTGCGCCTGGTTGTCGAGCTGCAGCCGCGACGACTGTTCGAGCCGCTCCATCGCTTCGGTGAGCTGCGCTTCGATCTTTGCCAGTCGCTGATCGCTTTCGTCCTGATGCTGCTGGACGCGGCCGCGCAGCTCGAGGATGGCCCGGCGGGCCTCGTCGTCGCCGAAAAGCGCATGCGCCGACGGCGTGGCGGCGAGCAGCGCCGCCACGATCATGCCCTGGAGCAGGGCTGGTTTCATCACTGATACACCAGGTCGGCGCGGCGGTTCTCGGCCCAGGAGGCTTCGTCGGCGCTGGTCGCACGCGGGCGTTCCTCGCCGAGGCTCACGGCTTCCATCTGGGCTTCCTGCACGCCCAGCGCGGCGAGCGCGCGGCGCACGGCCTCGGCGCGCTTCTGGCCGAGAGCGAGGTTGTACTCGCGGCTGCCGCGGTCGTCGGTGTTGCCCTGGATCAGCACGCGACGATCGCGGTTGCTGTTCAAGTAGCGCGAGTGCGCGTCGACGGTGGGGCGGAATTCGTCGCGGATCGCGAAGCTGTCGAAGTCGAAGTAGATGCTGCGCTTGGACAGCGGGCTCGCAGGGTCGTCGAGCGGATCCAGCGTAACGGGCTGCACGCCGCGTGCATCGGCGCCGGACACGCCGACGCCGCTGCCGGCCGCGCTGCCGTCGCGGCTTTCGACCGGTGCGGCACCCTGTCCGGTGTCGTCGAGCTTGACGCCGGAACTGCAGGCCGCGAGCACGAGCGCGGACAGGGCCGACAGCAGAAGCTTGGTGGTTCGATTCATGGTTTCCTCAGGAGGTCTTGCGCGCCATTCAGGCATTGGGGGTTGAATCGGTCAGTTCGCGAACGGGCCCCAGGTGGGCTCCCGGATGTCGCCGAGATTGCTGGTCAGCCGCTGGCGCACGCGCCCGTCGACGCTGGCGGCGACCAGCGAGTCGCGCCCGCCGCTGCCAGTGGCGTACATGACCCAGCGGCCATTGGGTGCGAAGCTCGGGGATTCCTCGCGCCCGCCGTCGGACAGCAGCACTTCGTTGCCGCTGGCCAGGTCGCGCAACACGACCACGAAGCCGCCGTTGCGGCGCGCGACGTAAGCGAGCGAGCGGCCGTCGGGGCTCACGCGGGGGCTGACGTTGTAGTTGCCGGTGAAGGTGATGCGCGTGGGGTCGCCGCCGCTGGCGCTCATCCGGTAGATCTGCGGCGATCCGCCGCGATCCGAGGTGAAGAAGATCGACTGGCCGTCGGGCGAGAACACCGGCTCGGTGTCGATGCTGGTGGACGAGGTGATCCGCCGCGGCGAGCCGCCGCCGTCGGACGGCACCAGATAGATCTGCGACAGGCCGTCGATCGTGAGCGCGACGGCCAGCGATCGGCCATCGGGCGACCAGGCCGGTGCGCTGTTGCTGCCCTTGAAGTTCGCGACCGGCCTGCGCTGGCCGGTGGCCAGCGTATGCACGTAGACGACCGGCTTGCGCGCCTCGAACGACACGTAGGCAAGGCGGGTTCCGTCGCGCGACCAGCTCGGCGAAATGATCGGTTCGGGCGAATTCAGCGGCGTGACGATGTTCTCGCCGTCCCAGTCGGCGATATTGAGCCGATAGCGATCGCCCTGCTTCGAGACGTAGGCGATGCGGGTCGAGAAGATGCCTTTCTCGCCGGTCAGGCGCTCGAAGACCCAATCGGCGATCCGGTGCGCGGCGAAGCGGAGGTCGCGCTCGCCGACGATCAGCGATTCGCCGCCGATCGCAGCCTGGCGCACGGCGTCGCTGAGCCGGTAGCGGATTTCGTAGCGGCCGTCGGGCAGCCGCGTGATCGACCCGGACAGCACGGCGTCGGCGCCGCGCTCGCGCATCGCCACGTGGTCGACGGTGTCGGTGTCCGACAGCACGGTGCCGGCGTCGATGACGCGGAATGCGCCGCTGCGCGACAGGTCGCCGCCGACGACTGCCGGAACGTCTTGCGGCAGCCCGGAGCTGCCGGCGAAGCGGGCGATGGCAATCGGATACTGGGTCGCACCGACTCCGGAGACATCGATGCGCATCTGGGCGGTTGCGCCGAGCGGCAGCAGCAGGGCGGAAAGCAGCGCGAGGAACAGGGCTTTCATGTACTCCCTCGGTGATCGCGAACAGGGATTATACGGGTGCGCACCGACAGCTTCGGTCGCCTTCAATGCTGGTCGCGCGGGCCGCGCACGATCTCGAGTTCGGTCGGGCAGCCGCCGTCTCGCTGCCTGGGCAGCGGGTCGGTCCGCTCGATGCCACGTCGGGCTGCAGCATCCCAGCCGGGTACGCCGCTCGAGCGGCGCAGCGTGACCGACTCGATCCGGCAATCGGGTCCGACCTTGACCAGGAAAGTCGCTTTCGGATTGCCCTGGACCTCGACCGGAATCTGATAGGTGGTGTTGGCGATCAGCTGCGACGACAGCTGCGCGATGTAGCCGCTGTCGTTGCCGCCGCCGGCCCCGGCACCCGTTGCGCCGCCGTCGCCTCCGGCCTTCGCCATCAAGCTCTCCAGGTAGTCGTTGCGCCGTTTCTCGGCCGCCGCGCGCTGGGCCTTTTCGTCGGCCTCGCGCTTGGCCTTCGCTTCTGCCTCGCGTTTGGCCTTCGCTTCTGCCTCGCGTTTGGCCTTTTCCTCGGCCTCACGCCTGGCTTTCGCTTCGGCTTCGCGTTTGGTTTTTTCCTCGGCCTCGCGCCTGGCTTTCTCTTCCGCCTCGCGTTTCGCTTTCGCCTCGGCTTCGCGCTTTGCCTTCGCCTCGGCTTCGCGCTTTGCGGTTTCTACGGCTTCCCGCCTCGCTTTTGCTTCTGCCTCGCGTTTGGCCTTTGCCTCGGCCTCCCGCTTCGTCTTCTCCTCGGCTTCGAGGCGAGCTCGTTCCTCGGCTTCGCGTCTGGCCTTCGCTTCGGCTTCGCGCCTGGCTTTCGCTTCGGCTTCGAGGCGGGCCTTCTCCTCGGCCTCGCGCCTGGCTTGCTCCTCGGCATCGCGCTTGGCTTTCTCTTCGGCTTCGAGGCGAGCCTTCTCCACGGCTTCGCGCTTTGCGCGCTCTTCGGCCTCGCGCTTCGCCCGTTCCTCGGCCTCGCGCCTGGCGCGCTCCTCCGCTTCGAGTCGGGCCCGCTCCTTCGCTTTTTCCTCTTCCTCGCGCTTGATCTTTTCGAGCGCAATCTCCGCGTCTGCCTGCGCGAGCTTCTCGGGCTCGGGCTCGGGGGGCGGAGGCGGAGGCACCGGCTCGGGGGGCGGCGGAGGCGGCTCGGGCGGCGGCAGCGGCTCGGGCTTCGGTACCGGTTTCGGTTCGGGTCCGGCCCGGGGGACGGCCCGCGCGACTGGCGCGGGCGCTGGAGGGGTCCACAGTTCGGCCGATACGGCCGCCGGCGGCTGGGTCTTCCAGCGAACACCGATGAACAGCATCGACAGCAGCAGCACGTGCATCAGCAGCGCCAGCAGCAGCGCCCACAGGCGCCCTTTCGAACTCGGCAGATGCCCCAGGCCCCGTGGATTGCGCCGGGGCGTCTTTCCTTGCGCGCTCATGAGCCGACCGCGATGCGGGTTGCCTGCATCAATTGTCCGGCTTGACCATCAGCGCAACGCGGCCGACGTTCATCTGCTGCAGGTCGCCGAGCACCTCGATGACCCGCTCGTAACGGACCGCACGGTCGCCGCTGATGACGACGGCCGTGCCTTCGCCATGCTCGGCCAGCATCTCGCGCACCGAGCCTTCGAGGTCGGCGCGCACGATCCGGCGTTCCGACGGATCCCCGGTATTGCCGCTGCGCAGTCGCATCGAGCCGTCGGCGAAGACCTGGACTTCGATGTACTTGTCGGTCTGCGCGGCGCTGCGGCCTGCGCGTGGCAGGTCGATCGTGCCCGGCGGCATCAGCGGTGCGGTGACCATGAAGATCACCAGCAGCACCAGCATGACGTCGATGTACGGAACGACGTTGATCTCGTTGACCATCCGGCGCCGGCGGCCGGTGCGCGAACTGGAGGCGAGGGTGGGCATTGCTTACTTCGCCTGGCGATGCAGGATGTTCGAGAATTCCTCGATGAAGCTGTCGAAGCGGCTCGACAGCCGGTCGAGGTCGTGCGCATAGCGGTTGTAGGCGACGACGGCGGGAATCGCCGCGAACAGGCCGATTGCGGTCGCGACCAGCGCCTCGGCGATGCCGGGCGCCACGGCCGCCAGCGTGGCCTGCTGGACATTGGCCAGGCCACGGAACGAATTCATGATGCCCCAGACGGTGCCGAACAGGCCGATGTAGGGGCTTACCGAGCCGGCCGACGCGAGGAACGCGAGGTTCGACTCGAGGGCGTCCATCTCGCGCTGGTAGCTGGCCCGCATCGCGCGGCGCGAACCGTCGAGCATCGCCTGGACGTCGCCGGGCTTCTGCTGTCGCGTTTTCAGGAATTCGCTCATGCCGGATTCGAAGATCCGCGCCATCGCACCCCGATCGCCGCCGTCGGCGCGGATCTGCTGGTACAGCGAGCCGAGGTCGCGGTCGCTCCAGAATTCTCCTTCGAAGTCGTCGGTCGCCCGTCGCGCCGCCCGCATGACGAAACCCTTGCGAAAGATGATCGTCCAGGATCCGATCGAGATCGCGAGCAAGCCCGCCATCACGAGCTTGACGAGCACGCTCGCCTGGGCGACCAGAGTCAGGATCGATAGTTGTTCGTTCATTCGGGTGTCGGCTGAAGGCTGTCGCCGCTAGGGGCGGCCGGGGGCGCTGTCGGGCGCGAGTGCGGTGGCGCGGCGAGCGAGCGCGCGCTCGGCCAGGGTCTTGGGGATCGCGGTCGGCCTGCCGCTGGCATGGTGGACCGCGGCGATGCGCAACCTCGCGCCGACCAGCAGTTCGCCACCCTGCGCCGGGCGCGCCTGCTGTTCGAGGATCCAGGTCGCGCGGCGTGCTTCGAGCAGGCGCACGTCGACGAGCAGTTCGTCGTCGAGCCGTGCCGGACGCAGGTAATCGATCGACAGGTCGCGCACGACGAAGCCGGTGCCGGTCTCGGCCAGCCAGCGCGCGTGCTCGACGCCGAGCGCGCGCATCCAGTCGGTGCGCACGCGCTCGAACCAGCGCAGCCAGTTGGCGTGGTAGACGATGCCGCCGGCGTCGGTGTCTTCGTAATAGACACGCACCCGCATCGCGTAGTCGGGCGGGGTCGTTTCGCGGTATTGCAGGGTCGGCTCGCGGTCGGACGAATGCGGTGCGCAGGGGGGTGCTGCAGCTCTCACGGACGGCATTCTAACCAATCGGCGACGAGCTTCCGTTGTGGAGGGGGCCGCCGTTCGTCGCCGCGACGGCGACCGTCCGTCGCCTGGCGATGCGCGCCGATCGGTGCGCGCGAGGCAGGCCGTTCGGCGGGCCGGAGGTATGCCGCC
>CALLYQ010000278.1 GCA_937858875.1 uncultured Lautropia sp.
CGTCACCCGCGCCGGAAGCGGTGCCCGCCCTCACGGATCAGGCTCAACCCGCACCGCCGCCAGTGCCCGCGCCGCAAGTCGCGCTCGCTCCACTGCAGCGGATGCCGATCGCACCCGAACATGCACTCGCTCCTCCCGGCCCTTTGGCAGCGGCACCGTCCGGAGCGAGATCCGCTGTCGACGCGGATCGCCCGGCACTTTCGGCCCCCGAAAGTGTCCGTCGCTCGGCAAGGGCAATGGCGAAGCGCGACGGCGAGTTCGAAGCGGCAAGCGAAAGAGCGGCGCAAACCGCAAGCAAGAACAGCGGCGAAGCACAGCGCGAACGCCGGGCCAACCCGCTCGCAAAGCAATGGCAGCTTTCCGACGATCCCGTCGAGAGGCTGCCGACCCTGCCGGCCGGTTCGAACTGGATCCTGTTCTACAACCCCGCAGATGCGAAGCAAGCCGCCGACTGGCTGCAGCGCGGACTCGACGGAATGCAGCCGGAACCCGCCTCAGGCGACGACCCGCTGCACGCCCGCGAGCCGGCACATGTCTCCGCGCTCACGCAAGCCCGCGCGTCGCTGAAGCTGCAGGCGCGGGAAGCCATCCCCACCGGCACGCTGCGCGTACTGCCAGCCGACTGAGCTCGCGTCTGCGTCCACCTGGCCTGAGAACGCTACCCGGCTGACGCCAATCAGCCCGGCGCGTCGCCGATCCTGCCGACCCCCTGCAGCGCGCGGGCCGGGGAGGTTATGATCGTTTTCGATTTCGACCCCCCGGGGCGACACCACGGCCTCCCGCGCAACGCGGGATCCTGAGCTGGCCAGGACGCTCCGGAGCCCTACCGACTGCCATGACATCCGAATACAGAAAGCCCCTGCCCGGTACCGGGCTCGACTACTTCGACGCTGCCGCTGCCGTCGATGACCTGAAGCCCGGTGCCTGGGCCACGCTGCCGTACACCGCGCGCGTGCATGCCGAAAACATCGTGCGCAAGGCCGATCCGGCGATCGTCCGCGATTGCCTGCTGCAGATCGCCGAGCGCAAGCGCGAGCGCGACTTCCCCTGGCATCCGGCTCGCGTGGTCTGTCACGACATCCTCGGCCAGACGGCGCTGGTCGACCTCGCCGGCCTGCGCGACGCGATCGCCAGCCAGGGCGGCGACCCGGCCAAGATCAACCCGGTGGTGCCGGTGCAGTTGATCGTCGACCACTCGCTGGCCGTCGAATGCGGCGGCAGCGATCCCGACGCCTTCGCGAAGAACCGCGAGATCGAGGAGCGGCGCAACGAGGACCGCTTCCACTTCATCGACTGGACGAAGACCGCGTTCGACAACGTCGACGTGATCCCGGCGGGCAACGGCATCATGCACCAGATCAATCTGGAGAAGATGTCGCCGGTGATCCACAGCGAAGGCGGCATCGCCTATCCCGACACCTGTGTCGGCACCGACTCGCACACGCCTCACGTCGATGCACTCGGCGTGATCGCGATCGGCGTCGGCGGCCTCGAAGCCGAGAACGTGATGCTGGGCCGCGCCTCGTGGATGCGGCTGCCCGAGATCGTCGGCGTCGAGCTCACCGGTCGGCGGCAGGAAGGCATCACCGCCACCGACGTGGTGCTGTCGCTGACCGAGTTCCTGCGCAAGGAACGCGTGGTCGGCGCCTACCTCGAGTTCTTCGGCGACGGCGTCGCCGGCCTGACCATCGGCGATCGCGCGACGATCTCGAACATGGCCCCTGAATACGGCGCCACGGCCGCGATGTTCTCGATCGACGATCAGACGCTCGCCTATCTGCGGCTGACCGGCCGTACCCCCGAGCAGGTGAAACTCGTCGAGACCTATGCCCGCACCGCCGGCCTGTGGGCCGACACGCTGAAAGACGTGCGCTACGAGCGCGTTCTGCGCTTCGACCTGTCCAGCGTGGTGCGCACGCTGGCCGGCCCGAGCAATCCGCACCGGCGGCTTCCGGTGTCGGACCTGGAGGCACGCGGCATCGCCCGAGGCCTGGAGCAGGCGCGGCAGCAGGAAGCGCAGGGCCTGATGCCCGACGGGGCCGTGATCATCGCCGCGATCACGAGCTGCACCAACACGAGCAACCCGCGCAACGTGATCGCCGCTGGTCTGCTGGCGCGCAAAGCGCGGCAACTGGGCCTGGAGCGCAAGCCCTGGGTCAAGACCTCGCTGGCCCCGGGCTCCAAGGTCGTCGAGCTGTATCTGAAGGAAGCCGGCCTGCTCGAAGACCTCGAAGCGCTGGGCTTCGGCATCGTCGGCTTCGCCTGCACCACCTGCAACGGCATGTCGGGTGCGCTCGATCCCGCGATCCAGCAGGAGATCATCGACCGCGATCTCTACTCGACGGCCGTGCTGTCGGGCAACCGCAACTTCGACGGCCGCATCCATCCGTACGCGAAGCAGGCCTTCCTCGCGTCGCCGGCGCTGGTCGTGGCCTATGCGATCGCCGGCACCGTGCGCTTCGACATCGAACAGGACGTGCTGGCAGTCGTCGACGGCAAGGAGATCCGCCTGCAGGATCTGTGGCCGAGCGACGCGGAGATCGACGCGATCGTCGAGAGCGCGGTCAAGCCCGAGCAGTTCAATCGCGTCTACGTCCCGATGTTCGCGAAGCAGGCGACCGAGCGCGCGGCCTCGCCGCTGTACGACTGGCGCGAGAAGTCGACCTACATCCGTCGCCCGCCGTACTGGGAAGGCGCGCTGGCCGGCGAACGCACGCTTGCCGGCATGCGGCCGCTGGCGATCCTGCCCGACAACATCACCACCGACCACCTGTCGCCGTCGAACGCGATCCTGCTCGACAGCGCCGCAGGCGAATACCTGGCCAGCATGGGCCTGCCCGAGGAGGACTTCAACTCCTACGCCACGCACCGCGGCGATCACCTGACCGCGCAGCGCGCCACCTTCGCGAACCCGACGCTCGCCAACGAAATGGTTCGCAACGACGACGGCTCGGTCAGGCGCGGCTCGCTGGCACGCGTCGAGCCCGACGGCAAGGTGATGCGCATGTGGGAAGCGATCGAGACCTACATGGAGCGCGGGCAGCCGCTGATCATCGTGGCCGGCGCCGACTACGGGCAAGGCAGTTCGCGTGACTGGGCCGCCAAGGGCGTGCGGCTGGCCGGAGTCGAGGCCATCGCTGCCGAAGGCTTCGAGCGCATCCACCGCACCAACCTGATCGGCATGGGCGTGCTGCCGCTGGAATTCAAAGCGGGCGTGAAGTTCGAGCCGGGCACCACGCGGCTCACGCTGGACCTCGACGGTACCGAGGTCTACACGGTGATCGGCGAACGCGCACCGGGCGCCGTGCTGACACTGCTGATCGAACGTGCCGACGGCCGCCGCGACGAGGTGCCGGTGACCTGTCGCCTGGATTCCGACGAGGAAGTGTCGATCTACGAAGCCGGCGGCGTGCTGCAACGTTTCGCCAAGGACTTCCTGGAGGCCAGCGCCGCATGAGCTCCGTAGCCCAGATCCGCATCCCCGCCACCTACATGCGCGGCGGCACCAGCAAGGGCGTGTTCTTCCGCCTGCAGGACCTGCCTCCCGCGGCGCAGGTCCCGGGCCCGGCCCGAGACCGGCTGTTCCAGCGCGTGATCGGCAGCCCCGATCCTTACGCCGCGCACATCGACGGCATGGGGGGCGCGACCTCGAGCACCAGCAAGTGCGTGATCCTGTCGAAGAGCACGCGCGAAGGCCACGACGTCGACTACCTGTACGGCCAGGTCTCGATCGACAAGGATTTCGTCGACTGGTCGGGCAACTGCGGCAACCTGTCGACGGCCGCCGGAGCCTTCGCGCTGCATGCCGGCCTGATGGACCCGGAGCGCGTGCCGAAGAACGGCACCTGCACCGTACGCATCTGGCAGGCCAACATCAACAAGACGATCATCGCGCACGTACCGGTGCGCGACGGCCAGGTCCAGGAGACCGGCGACTTCGAGCTCGACGGCGTGACCTTCCCGGCCGCCGAGATCGTGCTCGAGTTCATCGATCCGTCGGAAGACGGCGATGACGGCGCCGCGATGTTCCCGACCGGCCAACTGGTCGACGAACTCGACGTGCCCGGCATCGGCACGCTGAAGGCCACGATGATCTCGGCCGGGATCCCGACGGTGTTCGTCAACGCGGCGGACATCGGCTACACCGGCACCGAGCTGCGCGAAGCGATCAACGGCGACGCGCAGGCGCTGGCGCGCTTCGAGGCGATCCGCGTGGCAGCTGCCCTGCGCATGGGGCTGATCAAGGCGCCCGAGGAGGCGGTCAAGCGCCAGCACACGCCGAAGATCGCCTTCGTCGCCCC
>CALLYQ010000279.1 GCA_937858875.1 uncultured Lautropia sp.
GATGGCCGATCCGGGGTTTCGGCAGGTTCCGTCTGCGGATATCCGCGTGTAAGCTGCCGCCAGTGTGCCGGTTTGTCCTGGGTCAGAAGCCCCGAGGATAGTAGCGCTGCCGGGTGATGTCCGTTCATGGGTCCGTGCTGCATACTGCACTGCAGCAACCAGGGAGGCAACATGGATACTGATCTGGCACAGCGAATAGCGCGCGATCCGAACTACCAGACACTGGTCGAGAGACGCACCCGATTCGGCTGGTGGCTCACGCTCGCGATGCTGGTCGTCTACTACGGCTTCATCCTGCTCGTGGCTTTCGACAAGGAGCTGCTGGCCAGGCCGCTGGGAAGCGGCGTGACGACACTCGGCATGCCGATCGGCTTCGGCGTCATCGTGTTCACGATCGCCATCACGACCTACTACGTCAAGCGGGCCAACAGCGAGTTCGACGACCTGGTCGACAAGATCGTCCGGGAGGCGTTGAAATGAACGGCCGCCGCGAAATCTCCAGGAAGGCGGTCGCACTGGCCGCGCTGTTCGGTGTCTCGGCGGCCGTGCTGGCCGCCGGCGGCGACCTCGGGCAGGTCGAGAGGCAGCCGACCAACTGGACGGCGATCGGCATGTTCGGCCTGTTCGTCGTCGCCACCCTGTACATCACGAAGTGGGCGGCAGGGCGCACGAAGTCGGCGGCCGACTTCTATACCGCCGGGGGTGGCATCACCGGCTTCCAGAACGGCCTGGCGATCGCCGGCGACTACATGTCGGCCGCCTCGTTTCTCGGGATTTCGGCCGCGGTGATGGCCAGCGGCTTCGACGGCCTGATCTATTCGATCGGCTTTCTCGTCGGCTGGCCGATCCTGACCTTCCTGATGGCCGAACGGCTGCGCAACCTCGGCAAGTTCACGTTCTCCGACGTGGCGGCGTTTCGCTTCGAACAGGCGCCGGTGCGGATCTTCGCGGCCTCCGGCACGCTGGTCGTCGTCGCGTTCTACCTGATCGCGCAGATGGTCGGCGCCGGCCAGCTGATCAAGCTGCTGTTCGGCCTCGAATACTGGATCGCGGTGGTCATCGTCGGTGCGCTGATGATGGTCTACGTGCTGTTCGGCGGCATGACCGCCACGACCTGGGTGCAGATCATCAAAGCCTGCCTGCTGCTGGGTGGCGCGACCTTCATGGCCTTCATGGTGATGATGCGCTACGGCTTCAGTCCCGAGGCGATGTTCGCGCACGCGGTCGAGGTCAAGACTCAACTGGCCACCGAAGCCGGCGCACCGCCCGACCAGGCGGTCCGCCAGGGCATCTCGATCATGGGACCGGGCAACTTCGTCAAGGATCCGATCTCGGCGATCTCGTTCGGCATGGCGCTGATGTTCGGCACCGCGGGGCTGCCGCACATCCTGATGCGCTTCTTCACCGTGCCCAGCGCCAAGGAAGCGCGCAAGTCGGTCATGTGGGCCACGGGCTGGATCGGCTACTTCTACCTGCTGACCTTCATCATCGGTTTCGGCGCGATCACTTTCGTGCTGACCAACCCGGGCTTCCTCGACCCGCAGTCCGGCGGGCTGATCGGCGGCAGCAACATGGCTGCGGTGCACCTGGCCAACGCGGTCGGCGGCAACGTCTTTCTCGGCTTCATCTCGGCGGTGGCCTTCGCGACGATCCTCGCCGTGGTCGCCGGGCTCACCTTGTCGGGTGCCTCGGCCGTCTCGCACGACCTGTATGCCACGGTCATCAAGCGCGGCAAGGCAGACAGCGCAGCCGAGCTGCGCGTGTCGAGGATCACCACGCTCGCGCTCGGCATCCTGGCCGTGCTGCTGGGCATCGCGTTCGAGAAGCAGAACATCGCTTTCATGGTGTCCCTGGCCTTCGCGATCGCGGCGTCGGCGAACTTCCCGGTGCTGTTCATGTCGGTGCTGTGGAAGGACTGCACGACGCGCGGCGCCGTGATCGGCGGCTTCCTCGGCCTGATCTCGTCGGTCGTGCTCACGGTGCTGTCGCCGTCGGTCTGGGAAGCCACGCTGGGCAATCCGAAGGGCTCGGCCTGGTTCCCGTACACGTCGCCGGCCTTGTTCTCGATGACGATCGGCTTCGTCGGGATCTGGCTGTTCTCGATCCTCGATCGCAGCGAGCGGGCGCGGATCGACCGTGCCGGCTACCTGGCGCAGAAGGTGCGTTCGGAGACCGGCATCGGCGCGGCGCAGGCCTCGGCGCACTGAGTTCCGGCCCAGCGAGTGACCGGCAGCGCGCTATGCAGCCCGCCTTTCGATCTGCTGACCCCGGCCGAGCGCTCGCGCCTGCGAGACTCGGCCGAAGAGCTCGACTACGCACCCGGGGCGACGCTGTCGGCGCCGCCGGCCGAACCGGCCGGCGTCTGGCTGCTGCTGAGCGGGCGCGTGCGGCTCGAAGGGCAGGGCGGAGCCGCCGGCCGAACGCAGCGCGAGGGCGGCCACGGCGGCGATCCATCAGAGCCGGCGCACGACTACGGCCCCGGCGATCTGATTGCGCTGCGCTCCGTGCTGACCGGGCACGCCGACGGCACCTGGATCGCTCAGGATGCGGTCCGCGCGCTGCGGCTTCCGGCCGCCGGCTTGCGTGAACTGCTCGCCGTCAACACGGCCTTCGCGGCCGCCGTGCTTGCCGAACTGGCGCGTCGGCTGTCCGGCGGCCCCGGTCCCGGACGCACGCGACGCGACCTGGCTTCGCTGATTATGTCGCAGGTGCGCGATGGCTATCTGCGCAAGCCTTCCTTCGTCGACGGCTCGACCGACCTGCTGAGCCTGTGCCGGACGATGGCCGACGAGGGCATCACCGACGCCCTGGTGCGCGATGGCGCACGCGTCGGCATCTTCACGACCACCGATCTGCGCGACGCGCTGCTGCGCGACGTGGCGCCGACCGCGGTGCCCGCCGATGCCGAACTGCTCGAAGCCCTGCTGCTGATGCTGCGCCACCGCGTGCACCGCGTGCTGGTGCAAGAAGGCGACGAGGTGGTCGGCGTGCTGGGCCAGCTCGAGTTGATGAGCTTCGTGTCGAACCACTCGCACCTGATCGCGCTGCAGGTCCAGCAGGCCGGCAGCGTCGGCGAGCTCGGCGAAGCGGCACGCCAGATCGACGGGCTGATCGAGCTGCTGCACGAAGACGGCGTGCGGGTCGAGATCATCGCCGGGCTCGTGCGCGAGCTGAACCGGCAGGTGTTCTCGCGGCTGTGGACGCTGCTGGCGCCGCAGGCGCTGCGCGACAACAGCTGCCTGGTCGTGATGGGCAGCGAAGGCCGCGGCGAGCAGATCGTCAAGACCGACCAGGACAATGCGCTGCTGCTGCGCGACGGCTTCGACATCGATCGAGGCGAACTCGATGCGCTGACCGCCCGGTTCAGCGCCGCGCTCGGCGAGTTCGGCTACCCGCCTTGCCCGGGCGGCATCATGCTCAGCCGCCCGCTGTGGAGCCAGACGGTTGCCGGCTTCCGCTCGAGCATCCGCGAC
>CALLYQ010000280.1 GCA_937858875.1 uncultured Lautropia sp.
ACGGCAGGCTTCGAGCTGGCCGCAGCGCGAGCGTCTCGATGACAGGCTTCATCCTCAGGCGAATCGCAGCCACCATTCCGGTGCTGCTGGTCGTTGCCGTCCTGGTGTTCCTGATGCTGCGGCTCACGCCGGGCGATCCGGCGGCGATCATCGCCGGCGATGCGGCCAGCGAGGAGAACATCCGGCAGATCCGCGAAAACCTCGGGCTCGAGCGTCCGCTGCCGGTGCAGTTCGGCATCTGGTTCGCCAACTTGCTGCAGGGCGAGCTCGGCGAGTCGTATTTTTTCAAGATGCAGGTGACCGAGCTGATCGCCCAGCGGCTCGAACCGACGTTCGCGCTGGCTGCGCTGACGATCGTCATGACCGTGCTGATCGCGGTGCCGCTGGGCGTGATTGCCGCGTGGCGCCACGGCGGCTGGCTCGATCGTGCGCTGATGGGCTTCTCGGTGCTCGGTTTCTCGATCCCGGTGTTCGTGCTCGGCTACCTGCTGATCTGGCTGGTGTCGATCCGGCTCGGCTGGCTGCCGGTGCAGGGCTACGCGCGAATCGCCGACGGCCTCTTGCCGTTCCTCAAGCACCTGATCCTGCCGTCGATCGCGTTGTCGGTCATCTACATCGCGCTGATCGCACGGGTCACGCGCGCGGCCGTCGCCGAAGTGCTGACCGAAGACTACGTGCGCACCGCGCGCGCCAAGGGATTGCCCGAAAAGCGCGTGCTGATCCGGCATGCGCTGGCCAATGCGGCGGTGCCGATCGTCACGGTGATCGGCATCGGCATCGCGCTGCTGATCGGCGGCGTCGTCGTGACCGAGACGGTCTTCGGCATTCCCGGGCTCGGCCGGCTGACCGTCGATGCGGTGCTGGCGCGCGACTTCCCGACGATCCAGGGCGTGATCCTGTTCTTCTCGTTCGTCTATGTGCTGATCAACCTGCTCGTCGACTTGTCCTACCTGCTGTTCGACCCGAGGATCCGGTACTGATGGCTGTTCCCGATCCGGCCGGCATGCACTCCGCCGTCGACGAGATGCTGTCGGTCGAAGCCGCCGACATCGTCGAGCGGCCGTCGGCCTGGAAGCGCCTGGCGCGCAACTGGAGCGTGCGCATCGGCGGTGCCGTGCTTGCGGCGATGATTGCGATCGCGATCGCCGCACCGCTGCTGGGCACCGTCGATCCGACGATGTTCGATCCGGCCAGCCGCGACCTGCTGCCGGGCGAGTCGGGCGAGATCATGACCTTCGAAGGCGACATGCTCGAGCACACCTTCCTGATGGGCTCGGACTCCTACGGCCGCGACATCTACAGCCGCGTGATCTACGGCACGCAAGTGTCGCTGGTCGTCGGCATCGCCTGCGCGGTACTGGCCACGCTGTTCGGCGTGCTGGCCGGCCTGCTGTCCGGTTACGTCCGCTGGCTCGACGGCCTGATGATGCGCGTGATGGACGGCCTGATGGCGATCCCGGGGATCCTGATCGCGATCGCGCTCGTTGCGCTGTGGCGTGCAAGCCTGCTGACCGTGATCGTCGCGATCGCGATCCCCGAGATTCCACGGGTAACGCGGCTCGTGCGCTCGCTGGTGCTGACGATCCGCGAGGAACCCTACGTGGAAGCCGCGGTCTCGCTCGGCACGCCGGGCTGGAAGATCATGTTCGGCCACATCCTGCCGAACACGATCGCGCCGCTGATCGTTCAGGCCACCTACATCTGCGCGTCGGCGATCCTGGTCGAGGCGATCCTGTCCTTCCTCGGCGTGGGCCTGCCGGCCGACATCCCGACCTGGGGAAACATCATGGCCGAGGGCCGGCTGCAGTTCCAGCAGTACCCGCACACGATGTTCTTCCCCGGCCTGTTCCTCGCGGTCGCGGTGCTGGCAGTCAACATGCTCGGCGACGGCCTGCGCGACACGCTCGACCCGAAGATGGCCAAGCGTGCCTGAGGCCCGGATGACGAACCCCGACGCACCGGTCCTCGAAGTCCGCGAGCTGTCGATCGCCCTGCCCCGAGGCGGCGACCGGCGCCGTGCGGTCGCCGGCGCGAGCCTGCGCGTGCACCGCGGCGAGATCGTCTGCCTGGTCGGCGAGTCGGGCTCGGGCAAGTCGGTGATCGCGCAGGCCGTGATGGGCCTGCTGCCGAAGCAGTTGCCGGTCCTCGGCGGGCAGATCCTGCTGCAGGGCGAGGACATCACGCATGCGAGCGAAGCGCGGCTGCGCGAACTGCGCTGCGTGCGAATGTCGATGATCTTCCAGGAGCCGATGACCGCGCTGAATCCCGTCATGCGCTGCGGCGACCAGATCGACGAGGTGTTGCGCACGCACACGAATCTCGACGCACGCGCGCGCCGGCAGCGCGTGCGCCAGGCAATCGAGGACGTCGGCCTGCCCGACCCGGACCGGATGGTCGACTCGTATCCGCACCAGTTGTCGGGCGGACAGCGCCAGCGCGTGATGATCGCGATGGCACTGATCCTCGAACCGCTGCTGCTGATCGCCGACGAACCGACGACCGCGCTCGACGTGACGACGCAGGCGCAGATCCTGCGGCTGATCGAAGCGCTGCAGCAGCGCCACGGCACCGGCGTGCTGTTCATCACGCACGATTTCGGTGTCGTCGCGGAGATCGCCGACCGGGTCGCCGTGCTGCGTCTGGGCGACATGGTCGAGACCGGCGACAAGCGCAGCGTGCTGACCGCACCGCAGCACCCATACACGAAGATGCTGATCGCCGCGGTGCCCGGCGTGCACCCGCCGCAGCGCCAGGCCGACGCCGAGGCGCCGGTCGTGCTGCGCACCGAAGGGCTGGACAAGGTCTATTCGAGTGGCGGATTCCTGTCGAAGCGACGCGAGGTCCGCGCCGCCACGGGCGTCTCTTTCCGGATCCGCCGGGGCCAGACGCTGGGCATCGTCGGCGAATCGGGTTCGGGCAAGTCGACGGTCGCGCGCTGCATCGCGCGGCTGATCGACCCGAGTTCGGGCACGGTCGAGCTCGGCGGACAGGACATCGCGACGATGTCGCACCGCGCACTGCGGCCGCTGCGCAAGCGCGTGCAGATCATCTTCCAGGACCCGTACCGCTCGCTGAACCCGAGGCGCACGGTCGGCGAATCGATCATCGAGGGCCC
>CALLYQ010000281.1 GCA_937858875.1 uncultured Lautropia sp.
GCGGCCCGGGATGAAGCTCGTCGTCGTCGACCCGCGTCGCACCACCAGTTGCGAACTGGCGGATCTGCATCTGCCGGTTCGTCCCGGCACCGACGTCTGGCTGTTCAATGGATTGCTGCACCATCTGTGGCAGCGTGGCATCGTCGACGCCGGATTCGTCGACGCGCATACCAGCGGCCTGGCCGAGGCGCTTGCCGCGGCGGCGGCCGATGGCGTTGGCGAAGGCAGCAGCAGCGGCGACGGCAGCGGCAGTGGCAGCGGCGATGGCGTGGGCAGCGGCAACGTTGCACGAGTCGCCCGGATCTGCCGGGTCGATCCGGCAGCCCTGCTCGCGTTCTACGAGCTGTTCGCCGCCACCGACGAGGTCGTGACCGCGTTCTCGCAGGGCGTGAACCAGTCGTCGGCCGGCACCGACAAGGCCAACGCGATCATCAACTGCCATCTGCTGACCGGACGGATCGGCAAGCCGGGTGCCGGTCCGTTCTCGCTGACCGGCCAGCCGAATGCGATGGGCGGGCGCGAGGTGGGCGGCCTGGCCAACATGCTGGCTGCGCATCTGGAGATCGAACAGGCCGTGCATCGTCGGCTGGTGCAGCGCTTCTGGGATTCGCCGCGCATCGCCGAGCGCCCGGGGCTCAGGGCAGTGGAACTGTTCGAGGCGATCGAGCAGGGCCGCGTCAAGGCGGTCTGGATCATGGCGACGAATCCGGTCGTCAGCCTGCCCGACGCCGATCAGGTGCGCCGCGCGCTCGCGAAATGCGAGCTCGTCGTCGTCTCGGACGTCGTCGAGACGACCGACACGACCGCGTACGCGCAGGTGCTGTTGCCGGCCCTGGCCTGGGGGGAGAAGGACGGCACGGTCACGAACTCGGAACGGCGCATCTCGCGCCAGCGCGCCTTTCTGCCGGCACCCGGCGAGGCACGCGCCGACTGGCGGATCGTCTGCGAGGTCGCGACGCGGATGGGTTTCTCCGGCTTCGACTACGCCGGTCCACACGAGATTTTCGACGAGCACGCGCGGCTGAGCGCCTGCGGCAACGGCCTGCCGGGCGAGTGCGAGGCACCGCGGATGTTCGACATCGGTCGGCTCGCGGGAATGACGCCGGGCGGATACGACGCGCTCGAGCCGGTTCAGTGGCCGGTCGCCGTATCCGGCGCCCAGCGCCTGTTCGCCGACGGCCGCTTCGCGTACCCGGATGGCCGCGCGCGCTTCGTGCCCACGCCGCCCCGCCAGCCGGTCAACGCACCGGACGAACGCCATCCGCTGATCCTGAACACCGGCCGCGTGCGCGACCATTGGCACACGATGACACGCACCGGCCGCTCGCCGACGCTGGCATCGCACGCGTCCGAGCCCTTCGTAGACATGCATCCGCAGGACGCCTTGCTGTGCGGCGTGCGCGAAGGCGGCCTGGCACGGGTGGCCACGCGGTGGGGTGCGATGGTGGGGCGTGTGCGGCACGGTGGCGGCATCGCCCGCGGCAGCGTATTCGTGCCGATCCACTGGAACGACCAGTTCGCCTCCGATGCGCGGGTCGGGGCGCTGGTGAACCTGGTCGTCGATCCGGTGTCCGGCGAACCCGAGTTCAAGCACACGCCGGCCCGGGTCGAGCCCTTCGATGTCGCCTGGCACGGTTTCGTGCTGGCGCGGCGCGAGCCGGCTCTCGATGGCATCACCTGGTGGGTGCGAATCCGCGGCGCCGGATTCTGCCGCTACGAACTGGCCGGTCGGGACCCGATCGGCGATCGTGCCGCCTGGGCGCGCGAACTGCTCGGGACCGACACGCACGACGCGGACTGGATGGAATACGAAGACCGCTCGGCCGGCATCTATCGCGCCGCGCTCGTCGTGAACGAAGGGCTCGAAGCCTGCGTTTTCGTGTCGGCGCGGCCCGACCTGCCTGCGCGCGACTGGCTGGCGACACTGTTCGGCAGGCAACGGATCGACGAGATCGACCGCGTCGGCCTGCTGGTCGGGCAGCCGATCGGAAAGGGCGCCGACACCGGGCCGACGATCTGTTCGTGCTTCGGTGTCGGCCGCGACACGATCTGCGCGGCGATACGCACGCACGGCTTGCGCAGCCCGGCCGACGTGACCGCCCAGCTGAAGGCCGGGGGCAATTGCGGATCATGCCTGCCGGAGATCGCCGGGCTGCTGGGCGAGGAGCGGGCGAGGGCGTGGAATCGGTCGAGTTGAGTTGTTCCGCCAGCGCACCATCGCCATTCGATGGCGGCCGGTCGGCCGCGGGCTCGCTACGAGCTCGCCCCGCTCAGTTGCTGCGCTCCCAGTCACGCTCCCGATGTTCGAGATCGACGAGGCTGCTCGATTTGCCGAGAAACGCATCGCGTCGGTAAACGTCGGGATCGGCGATCTGGCGGCGGGCATCGCTGATCCAGGCAATCAGCGGGTCGAAAAAGTCGTGCAGGTTGCGCTGCCATCCTTCCGAGGCGCGGGCGACCAAGGCTGTGGCACGTGCTTCGTGACTGGCGTTTTCCGTGTTGTCGGTCATCGATTCGTTCCGATGTGCGGGGCCGATCAGTGTCCAGCCGCGTCCCGATCGACGAGCCAGGAGCCACCAGGCGATCGGCGCGATCAGCGTCGAGCCCGGCACCACGATCAGGAACAGCACGAGGCTCCATCGAGGCAGTAGCGCGGGTGTCCTGGTGCTCACTGGGGTCTCCGGTCGATCGAGGCGGTTCCGAAGTTTCGGACCGACGGATTACCCCTGCGTTGCTCGCCCGGCACTGGTGCGTTTCAGTTGAAACGGCCGCTGGTATCCTTTCGCGTCCGAACGGGAGGGATACGAATGGCAGTGATCACGAACATCGAAGATCTGCGCGTGCTCGCGAAGCGGCGCGTGCCGCGGATGTTCTACGACTATGCCGATTCCGGCTCATGGACCGAGTCGACCTACCGGGCGAACGAACAGGACTTCGCGCGCATCCGCCTGCGCCAGCGCGTGGCCGTGGACATCGAGCACCGCACGCTGCGCACGCGCATGGTCGGCCAGGAGGTCGCGATGCCGGTCGCGCTCGCGCCCACCGGGCTGACCGGGATGCAGCACGCCGACGGCGAGATCCTCGCGGCGCGCGCGGCCGAGAAGTTCGGCGTGCCGTTCACGCTGTCGACGATGAGCATCTGCTCGATCGAGGACATCGCCGCAAACACGCGCGCGCCGTTCTGGTTCCAGCTCTACGTGATGCGCGACCGCGACTTCATCGGGCGGCTGATCGACCGCGCCAAGGCGGCCGGCTGCTCGGCGCTGATGCTCACGCTCGATCTGCAGATCATCGGCCAGCGGCACAAGGACTTGAAGAACGGGCTCAGCGCGCCTCCGAAACCGACGCTCGCCAACCTGCTGAACCTGGCGACCAAGCCGCGCTGGGGGCTGGCCATGCTGCGTTCGCAGCGCCGCCAGTTCGGCAATATCGTCGGCCACGTCAAGGGCGTGGCCGACATGACCTCGTTGTCCGACTGGACCGCTTCGCAGTTCGATCCTTCGCTGAGCTGGAACGACGTCGAATGGATCAAGAAGCGCTGGGGCGGCAAACTGATCCTCAAGGGGATCATGGACGTCGAAGACGCCAGGCTGGCCGTCGATTCCGGCGCCGACGCGCTGGTCGTCTCGAATCATGGTGGGCGGCAGCTCGACGGCGCACCCTCGTCGATCGAGGTGCTGCCCGAGATCGCCGACGCGGTCGGTTCGCAGATCGAGGTCTGGATGGACGGGGGCATCCGCTCGGGCCAGGACGTGTTGAAGGCGGTCGCGCTCGGCGCGCGCGGCACGCTGATCGGCCGGTCCTTCCTCTACGGGCTCGGTGCGATGGGCGAGGCGGGCGTCACGCGCTGCCTCGAGATCATCCACCGCGAACTCGACCTGACGATGGCCTTCTGCGCCCGTCGCGACATCGCCGACGTCGACCGCAGCGTGCTCGTGCGCTGACCAGCCTTTGCAGCCGGTGAGTCGTTGAAGCCCCTTCACGGCGAGCGCCCGCTGCGCGCGCTCGCTTGCCTGTGCGGCGCACAGATC
>CALLYQ010000282.1 GCA_937858875.1 uncultured Lautropia sp.
GGCTCAGGGTGCCGGCGGGTGCGACGAACGGGGCAGGCGGGTCTGCCGCCGAGGACCCGAGTGCCAGCGGCGGGCCGAACGTCGATGTGTCGAGCGCCGATCAGCCGAACGCCATCGACGCCGAGGCTGCCGAAGGGAATCTCGTCCCGGGCCAGCGCTTCACCGACTGGTCCTTCGGCAAGCTGCCCGAACTGCTCGAGATCGAGCGTCGCAGCGGCGGCAAGCGCCAGACCTTGATCGGCTTCCCGGCGCTCGTCGATCGCGGCGATTCGGTCGAACTTCAGCTGTTCGACGAACCCGAGGCCGCGAAGGCGGCGGGACAGGGCGGGCTCGTCCGCCTGTTCGCGTTGGCGCTGAAGGAGCCGCTGAAGTTCTTCGAGCGCAACATCCCCGACTTCCAGAAGATGTCGCTGCAGTTCGCTTCCTTCGGCGGCGGCGGCGACGAACTGAAGCGCGACCTGGTCGCCGCGCTGCTCGAGCGCGCGTGCCTGGCCGATCCGCTGCCCGACGATGCCGCGAGCTTCGCCGCGCGGCTGGCCGAGGCCCGGCCGCGCATCAACCTGATCGGACAGGAGCTGGCGCGCACGCTGGCCGGCGTGCTCGACGAGCACCAGGCGATCCAGCGCAAGTTGCAGGCAGCCCGCGCGCATGCGGCGGCGGTCGCCGACATCGGCCAGCAACTCGAAGAACTGCTGCCGAAGCGCTTCGTCGCCACCACTCCCGCCGAACGCTGGCGGCACCTGCCGCGCTACCTGAAGGCGATCTCGGTGCGGCTCGACAAGCTGCGCAGCGATCCGGCGCGCGACGCCGCGAAGATGGCCGAGATGGCGCCGCTGCTGCAGGCCTGGCGCCGGCTCGCCGGACAGCGTCGCGGCCAGGTCGATCCCAGGCTCGAGGAGTTCCGCTGGCTGCTGGAGGAACTGCGCGTGTCGCTGTTCGCGCAGGAGCTGCGCACGCCGACGCCGGTGTCGGTCAAGCGGCTGCAGAAGGCACTGGAGGCGCTGCGGGGCTGAGATTCGGTGTCTGCGCCGTCGACGGTGATGCCATGTACAATCTTCCTATGTCATCTTCCCTTTGGAGATGGGAATGGAAATCGTCAATGTGAGCGGCTTGAAGAACAATCCGACAGAGGCGCTGCGAAAGGCCCGCAAGGCCCTCGTGCTGGTAATGAACCGTGACAAACCCGACGCCCTGATGGTGGGCATCGAATCCGTTGGTGGCCTGGAGGGCCCGGGAGTCCGGGCGGCGCTGGCCACTGCCTTGTTCAAGGACGGTCACTTGTCGTTGGCGCGGTCCGCGCGGCTCGCGCAGATGCCGCTGCGGGATTTCATCGCCCACGTTTCGCGTCTCGGCATCGCCGTTGTCGACCTCAGTGCGGAAGAAGCGGCCCGCGACATGGACACTCTCGAAGAATGGCTCGCCTCGTCCTGAGCGATGCCAGCCCGCTGATCGGGTTGTCCATCGTCGAAGGCCTGTCATGGCTGCCGTCCCTATTCGGCGAAGTATGGGTGCCGGCGCAGGTTCTGGACGAGGTCCTGTCGGGGCAGGTCGTGCGTGGCGAAGCGGACATCCGCCGCGCCCTGGATCAGGGATGGCTGCGTGCCTGGTCGCAGCCGGTGCCGCAGATCGAGCTGCCCGATCTCGACGAAGGCGAGTCGGCCTGCATCCGGATCGCCGTCGCGCACGGCAAGGATGCGCTGTTGCTGATCGACGAGCGTGCCGGGCGCGCGGTCGCCACGGAGCTCGGCGTGACGCTCGCCGGCACCGCCGCACTGATCGGCATGGCCAAGGCGAGAGGGCTGGTGACGTCGGCACGACAGGCCTTCGAGACCTTGCACGGCTCGGACTTCAGGATTTCGTCTCAGGTCATCCGGACTGTCCTCGAACGGGTCGGCGAGAATTGACCGCAACATCTTGCCCGGTGGCCGGACGGATGTCCGGATGTCTTGAGTTCAAACCAAAGGAGCAGTCATGTCCGCAGCTTTCAAGGAGCGTCTGGTCGGAAAGCTCGAACCGACCCAGGGCGGATCGGTCTACGTCGATCCGGAGAAGCTCGAGTGGCAACCCTCGCAGTTTCCGAAGATCAAGATGAAGGTCTTGTATCGCAACGACGAGGCGGGGGAGATGACGGTGCTGCTCAAATGGGAGCCCGGCGCCGTGCTGCCGTTCCACAGGCATCCGGAGATCGAGCAGAGCTGGGTGCTGGAGGGATCTTTCTCGGACCACGATGGAACCTGTCACGCCGGCCAGTTCGTCTGGCGCCGCCCGGGCTCGATGCACGAGACGCGCTCGGAGACCGGCTGCACGCTGCTCGCCGTGTATCGCAAGCCGAACGTCTTCTTCAAGACGGCCGGTTTCGAGGCTGAGAAGGCCAGATAGCTCGTAGAGATGAAGCATGCAGTCGGTCTGCCCCGTTCTGTACCGCACTGAGTCCTGGAGCCGGAAGTGGTCAAGATCAACGAAGCCATCGAAGTCGACAACGCCGCACCCCTCGTGCTGTTCGGCGGCATCAACGTCCTCGAATCGCGCGACCTGGCGCTGCGCAGTTGCGAGGAGTACGTGCGGGTGACCGGCAAGCTCGGCATCCCCTACGTGTTCAAGGCCAGCTTCGACAAGGCCAACCGCTCGTCGATCCATTCGTACCGGGGGCCCGGCCTGGAAGAAGGGCTGCGGATTTTCGAGGACGTCAAGTCCGCATTCGGCGTGCCGCTGCTGACCGACGTGCACGAGCCCTGGCAGGCGCAGTCGGTCGCCGAAGTCGTCGACGTGCTGCAGTTGCCGGCCTTTCTCGCGCGGCAGACCGACCTGGTGACGGCGCTGGCGAAGACGGGGCGGGTGGTCAATATCAAGAAGCCGCAGTTCGTGAGTCCGGGCCAGGTCGTCCATATCGTCGAGAAGTTCCGCGAGGCCGGCAACGATCGGATCCTGATCTGCGATCGCGGCACCTGCTTCGGCTACGACAACCTCGTCGTCGACATGCTCGGTTTCGGCGTCATGAAGCAGAGCTGCGGCGACCTGCCGGTGATCTTCGACGTGACGCACGCGTTGCAGCAGCGCGACCCCGGCGGTGCGGCTTCGGGCGGGCGTCGCGCGCAGGTCGCCGAACTCGCGCGCGCCGGCATGGCGGTCGGGCTGGCCGGGCTGTTCCTCGAGGCGCACCCCGATCCCGATTCGGCGAAGTGCGACGGCCCGAGCGCCTTGCCGCTGGATCGACTCGAAGACTTCCTCGCGCAGATCAAGGCGATCGACGAGCTGGTCAAGTCGTTCGTGCCCTTGAACATCCGCTGAAGAACGCGGACCGCGACCTTCTACCAAGAAGGGAGGAACTCGTGTTGTCACGTAATCGGGGTTGGCTGCGTCCAACGAAGTGACGGCAGCACGATCCCGGACCCGGGCGCGCTGGATGTCGAGTGCCATAACCACCGGGGATTATCATGAAATCGATCGCACTTTCCTTGTCGGCCCTGCTCGTGACGACTGCGCTGCCGGCCGTCGCCGGGGAGATCGTTCCTTTCGACGACCATTTTGTCTCGACCCGCACGCGCGCCGAGGTGATGTCCGAAGTCGCGGCGGCGGCCGCCGCCGGCCACCTCTACACGCAGGGCGAAATCATCACGTATCCGGGGGATCCGGCGCCGCGTTCGATGCTGACGCGCGCGCAGGTCAAGGCCGAACTGGCCCGCGCGCAGGCTGCCGGCGAACTGAGCACGCAGAACGAGATCAGTTGGGAGCCGCCGATGATGGCGCGCACACACCGCCAGCAGTTCGCCCGCGGAGAGCATGGCCGTTGAAATACGGCGCCAGGACGCGACGGCCGCGCTGCGGCCGTCGGCATGAGCGGGGTGCCTTTGCTCGGAGGCGCCCCGTTCAGCGCAGGCCGAGCAACCAGATCGTGACGGTGATCGACAGGACCGACAGCACGGTGCCGACCGCGGTTGCCGCCCCGATCGCCTCGGTCGGCACGCGGTAGCGCTGCGCGATGATGAAGCTGTTGCTCGCAGCCGGCAGCGCCGCACAGAGCACGCCGACGGCGGCGACCATCGGGTCGGGGCGGAACAGCAGGAACAGCGAGGCGGCGACCGCGACCGGGTAGAGCACCAGCTTGGCGAAAACGAGCGCGGCAACCTGGCGGTCGATGCGCAGCGGCTGCGCGCCGAGCGCCGCGCCGATCGCGAACAGCGCGGCGGGGCCGGCAGCGCCGGCAAGCATGCGCGTGAAGTTGTCGATGGCCGCCGGCACGGGCAGGTCTGCGATCGAGACGAGCAGGCCGGCGCCGATCGACAGCACCAGAGGCGAGCGGCCGAGGCTCCTTGCCACCGGCAGCCAGGGCGAACGCGAGCTCACGGCGGGCCGGTCGTCCTGGCGCATGGCGCCCAGTTCCATCAGCACCATCGACAACGCGATGAAGACGAAGATGTCGCAGATGATCGTCAGCGCGACGGTCGGCAGCGCCATCGGATCGAGCTCGGCGACCAGCGCCAGGCCGAGGTAGCCGATATTGCCGTGCGTGGCATGCAGCGCCAGCGCGGCCGCCCGCGTGCGATCCGCAGCTTGCGGCAGCCCGAAGCGGCCGCGCGACGCCGAGCGCCAGACGAGCAGGTAGGCGGCCAGCCCCGCGGCCAGGTAGCCGAAGATGTAGCGCCAGTCGAGCAGTTCGGCGATCGGGCGCTGCGCGACGACGCGAAACAGCATGGCCGGCAACGCGAAATGGAACACGAAGGCATTGATGCCCTCGACCGCCCTGTCGGGCAGCAGCCGGCGCCCGGACGCGACGTGGCCGCACAGGACCAGCGCGAAAACCGGCAGCGTGACTTCGAGGACGGCGAGCATGGGCCGGCAGTGTAGTCGGGGAAAGCGCGCGAGTATGATCCGCACGATGGAACGAGTCATGAAAGCCTTCGGGCGCGCGGTCTTGAGCCAGCTGCATCCGAAGATGCTGGCCTTGCTGCTCGTGCCCTTCGTCGTGTCGATCCTGTTCTGGATCGCGACGGCCTGGCTCGTCTGGACGCCGCTGACCGACTGGCTCGCAGTCGTCCTGTTCGACGGCTGGTTCGGCAGGGCTTACACCTGGGCCGAGGGCGTCGGCCTCGGCGGTATACGCGACTGGATTCCGGCGCTGATCGCGCTGCTGCTCGTGGTGCCGGCTGCCTGGGTCACGGCGACGATCCTGGTCGCCGTCTTCGCGATGCCGCTGGTCATGCGTTTCCTTGTCTCGCGCAACTACCCCGGCATCGCGGCGCTCGGCACGATGTCGCCGGTCCCCGGCGTGCTGAATGCGATCATCGCGCTGCTCGTCTTCGCTCTCGGCTACCTGCTGAGCCTGCCATTGTGGTTGATCCCGCCGCTGGCGCTGGTCGTGCCCTGGCTCTGGTGGAGCTGGCTCACGGCACGCGTGATGCGGCTGGACAGCCTCGTCGAATACGCGGGCGCCGACGAGCGCCGCTTGCTCGTAAAGCAACACCGGCGCGAGTACCTGCTGCTCGGCATGGTGGTCAGCGCGCTGAACTACGTGCCGCCGCTGTTCCTGGTGACGCCGGTGCTGTCGGCGCTCGCCTACGGGCACTATTCGCTGGCGCTGCTGCGCGACCGGCGGCTGCAGAGCCCGGCGATCATCGACAGCCGGGCGGACAGGCGGGCAATCAGGACTTGACTACGAGGATTCGATGAACTTCGGCCTGATCATCATCGGCGACGAAATCCTGTCCGGCAAGCGGCAGGACAAGCACTTTCCCAAGGTCGTCGAGCTGCTGAACGCGCGCGGCCTGAAGCTGTCATGGGCCGAGTACCTGGGCGACGACCGCGACCGGCTGGTCGAGACGCTGCGGCGCAGCTTCGCCAGCGGCGATGCGGTGTTCTCCTGCGGCGGCATCGGCGCCACGCCTGACGACCATACGCGGCAGGCGGCGGGCCTCGCGCTCGGACTCGATCTGGAATTGCACCCGGAGGCCGAACGGCTGATCGCGCAGCGCACGGCCGAGATGGCAGCCGAAGGGCGTGGTGGCAGCGCCGACATGAGCACGCCCGAGAACCGCCAGCGCCTGAAGATGGGCGAGTTTCCGGTCGGTGCCGGCATCGTGCCGAATCCGTTCAACAAGATTCCCGGTTTCGAAATCCGCAATCACTTCTTCATGCCGGGCTTTCCGGTGATGGCCTGGCCGATGATCGAATGGGTGCTCGACCACCGATTCGCCGACTTGTTCCATCGCAATCGCGAGGGCGAGTCTTCGTTCCTGGCCTACGAGTTGCCCGAGTCGAAAGTCACGCCGCTGCTCGAGCAGATCGAACGCGATTTTCCCGGGATCAAGGTGTTCAGCCTGCCGTCCGTGGGGGAGAACGGCGAGCGGCGGCATATCGAACTCGGCGTCAAGGGACCGGAGCACCTGCTCGGACCCGCTTTCGCCCGGCTCGAGCAGGGCACGCGCGAACTCGGCGCCGAGATCGGATAGCGGCTTTCGAAACGGGTCTGTTCGGCGTTGCCGAACAAGACTCTTGTTGCTGTCGAACCGACGGGGGATACTGGCGGGGTGATCATCGATCGAACCCGCTGATGCGCCAGATCGTCGACAAGATCGGTACGATCCTCGCGCTGTATTCCTTCGAGAGGCCGGAACTCGGCGTGACCGAGCTGTCGGGCGAACTGTCGTGGCCGAAATCGACGGTCAGCGAGATCCTGACCAGCCTGGCTCGACAGGGGTTTCTCGAACGAACGCGGCGCGGGCGCTTCCGTCTGGGCTGGCGATTCTTCGAATTGAACCAGGTGCTGCTCGAATCGACGCCGCTGGTGCGCGAAAGCCGGCGGGCGATGCAGGAACTGGTCGAGCGGCACGGCGAATCCAGTCACCTGATGGTGCTCGAGCGCCATCAGGCAGTGATCGTCGAGAAAGTGCAGGCTTCGCTGGCGATGCAGATCCTGATGTCGCGCGTCGGGCTGCGCTTGCCGGCTCACTGCTCGGCCTGCGGCAAGTTGCTGCTCGCGCTGAGTCCGCCGGACGAGCTTCCGATCTTGTTCGACGATGTCGAACTGAAGCCGTTTACGCCGGCGACGATCATCGATTTCGACCGGCTGAAAACCGAACTGGCGACGATCCGCGAAGCGGGCATCGCCTACGACCGAGAAGAAATCGTGCCGGGGTTGACCTGCGTCGCGGCGCCGATCCGCAACGACGAAGGCAAGCCGATCGCCGGCATCAGCGTATCGATTCCGAGTTACCGGTTTGCCGGTGGCGAACAGACCTACGTGGACATGGTGCGGGGCGCCGCGCTGCGCGTGTCCAGAAGCCTTGGCTACATCGAAACGTGACCAACAGGAGAAGCTTCCGATGAATGCACCGATGGAACGGGCCCTGCGCAAGGCCACGCTCGACGACAAGTACGAAGCCGGCGAGGGCCTCGTCTACCTGACCGGCACGCAGGCACTGGTGCGCCTGCCGCTGATGCAGCGCCAGCGCGACCTGGCCGCTGGCCTGAACACGGCCGGCTACATCACCGGCTACCGCGGTTCGCCGGTCGGCGGCTACGATCTCGCATTGACGAAGGCGCGCCGCCAGCTCGACAAGCATCACGTGAAGTTCGTGCCCGGCGTCAACGAGGACCTGGCCGCCACGGCGATCTGGGGCACGCAGCAGGCGAACCTGTTCCCGGGCGGCAAGTACGACGGCGTCTTCTCGATCTGGTACGGCAAGGGGCCGGGCGTCGACCGCAGCGGCGACGTGCTGCGGCATGCGAACCAGGCCGGCACCGCACCGCATGGCGGCGTGCTCGCGGTGGCCGGCGACGACCACGGCGCGAAGTCGTCGACGATGGCCGCGCAGACCGACTTCATCTTCAGCGCCGTGTCGATGCCGGTGCTGGCGCCGGCGACGGTGCAGGACTATATCGACTACGGGCTGCAGGGTTTCGCGATGTCGCGCTTCACCGGCCTGTGGGTCGCGCTGAAGGCCGTCACCGACACGATCGAGGTCGCAGGCATCGTCGACGTATCGCCGCAGCGGCTGTCGATGGTCACGCCCGAGAACGTGCCGATGCCAGAGGGCGGCTTGAACATCCGTTGGCCCGAGGTCACGTTTCCGCAGCTCGAAGAGCGGCTGACGCGCTGGAAAATGCCGGCCGCGCTGGCCTGGGCGCGTGCGAACCGGCTCGACCGCAACGTGTTCGGCCGTGCCGACGGCGAACCGGCGCGGCTGGGCATCGTCAGCACCGGCAAGAGCTGGCTCGACACGATGCAGGCATTGGCCGACCTCGGCATCGACGACGCGACGGCGAAGGCGATCGGATTGCGCGTCTACAAGGTCGCGATGCCTTGGCCGCTCGAGCCCGAGGGCATCCGCGAATTCTGTTCCGGTTGCGACGAGGTGCTGGTCATCGAGGAGAAGCGCTCGCTGATCGAGGCGCAGCTGAAGGAGGCGCTGTATCCGCTGGCGCAGCGCCCGCTGGTCACCGGCAAGACCGACGGTGACGGCGCGATGCTGTTGCCGGAGTGGGGCGAGCTGACGCCGGCGCTGTGTGCGCGCACGATCGTGGCGCGCTTGCGCCGCTTCGCAGAATCGGCTTCGGCTTCGGCTGCGAGCAGGCGCCGGGGCGGGGGTCGACGATGCACGCGGCGGGCCGCTCGACGCGGTGCTCGCGCGCTGCGAGACGCGCCTCGCGTTGCTCGATGCGAAGGACAAGGCGACGGCCGAGCTGGTGCCGGCCGGCGACCGGATCCCGTATTTCTGCTCGGGCTGTCCGCACAACACGTCCACGCGCGTGCCCGAGGGCTCGCGAGCGCTGGCCGGCATCGGCTGCCACTACATGTCGATGTGGATGGACCGCGACACCGCCACCTTCACGCACATGGGTGCCGAAGGGGCGAGCTGGGTCGGGCAGGCGCCGTTCACCGAGACGAAGCACGTCTTCCAGAACCTGGGCGACGGCACCTACTTCCACTCGGGCTCGCTGGCGATCCGGCTGGCCGTGGCGACGAAGACGCCGATCACCTACAAGATCCTGTTCAACGACGCGGTCGCGATGACCGGCGGCCAGCAGCACGACGGGCCGTTGACGCCGCGCGCGATCGCACGCCAGGTGGCCGCCGAAGGGGTCGAGAAGATCGTCGTCGTGACCGACGAGCCCGACAAGTATCCGGGCGGCTACTTCGATCCGTCGATCACCGTCCATCATCGCAGCGCGCTCGACGAGGTCCAGCGTGACCTGCGCGAATATCCCGGCGTGTCGGTGCTGATCTACGACCAGACCTGTGCGGCCGAGAAGCGCCGCCGGCGCAAGCGCGGCGCCTTCCCCGATCCGCAGAAGCGCGTGTTCATCAACGAGGCGGTCTGCGAAGGTTGCGGCGACTGCGGCGTGCAATCGAACTGCGTGGCGGTCGAGCCGGTCGAAACCGAGTTCGGCCGCAAGCGCGCGATCAACCAGTCTTCGTGCAACAAGGACTATTCGTGCGTCAACGGCTTCTGCCCGAGCTTCGTGACCGTGCACGGCGGCAAGCTGCGCAGTGGCCGCACGAGCCCGGCAAAGGAGCAAGGCACGGCGGCGGTCGCCGCTGTAGCCGGCGCTGCCGGAGCGGCCGGCGAGGTTCCGGCGACGCGCAAGACTTCGATCGCCGCATCGATCGCCCAGGGCCTGCCCGGTGCGACGCTGCCCGCCATCGACGGCTCCTACGCGCTGATGATCACCGGCATCGGCGGCACCGGCGTCGTCACGATCGGCCAGTTGCTCGGCATGGCCGCGCACCTCGAAGGCAAGACCGTGACCGTGCTCGACGTGACCGGCCTGGCGCAGAAGAACGGTGCGGTCATGAGTTTCGTGCGCTTCGCCAATCCGGGCGAGCCGCTGTACGCGCCGCGCATCGGCTCGGCCTCGGCCGACGCGGTGCTCGGCTGCGACGTGCTCGTCACTGCCGGGCGCGAGGCGCTGGCCCGGATGGCGCCGGGGCGCACCCGCGTCGTCGCGAACCTTTCGTCGACGCCGACTGCCGACTTCACTCGCAACCCCGATTGGAAGTTCCCGGTCGGCGAGATGGAGGCGGCGATCGTCGCGGCCATCGGCGACCGGTCGGCGGTCAGTTTCATCGACGCCAGCCGGCTGGCCACGGCGCTGCTCGGCGATGCGATCGCGACGAACCTGTTCATGCTCGGCTACGCCTGGCAGCGCGGCCTGGTCCCGGTGTCGGCCGAGGCGATCGAGCGCGCGATCGAACTGAACGAGGTCGCGATCGAGCAGAACAAGCAGGCCTTCGCCTGGGGCCGAGTCGCCGCAGTCGACCTCGAGCGGGTCGAGAAGGCCGCCGCGCCGGTGTCCGCGATCACGCTGGTGCGCAAGCCGCCGAAGGTCTCGCTCGACGAACTGGTGACGCACCGCGCCGAGTTCCTGACCGGCTACCAGAACGCCGCCTACGCGAAGCGCTATACCGACTTCGTCGCGAAGGTGCGCGAGGCCGAGAAGCGTGTCGCGGGCAATGAGCCGCCGAAGCTCACCGAGGCAGTGGCGCGGTACTTCTCCAAGCTCATGGCCTACAAGGACGAGTACGAGGTCGCCCGGCTGTACACCGACGGCCGCTTCCTCGAGCAGTTGAACCGGCAGTTCGACGGCGACTTCAGTCTGAGCTTCCATCTGGCGCCGCCGCTGCTCGCCAGGCGCAAC